>NZ_JACAPT010000036.1:87575-205640 GCF_013385565.1 Pseudomonas sp. E6002
GCTTGCGGGTCCACGGCGGCCCTTCAGCAGGTACAATCCGCCGGGCCTTAAAATGAAACACCAGGAATTCAAATGTTCAGCCTTACCCATTACGAAACCCCATGCCCCGAGCCGATCAACGCGCAGATCCTGCAGATGGTGGTCGACTACCTGACGGACATCAGCATGGTCGCCATCCCGCCAAGCAACCTGCTGTACAACGTCTACCAGTACGCCATCGGCTACGAGGTGCACCTGTACCTGGAAGCGCTGGGCGGGTCCAAGGGCATTGCGGTGGAATTGATCGTCGCGCTGGACGCGCAGGAGCAGGTGATCGGCTTCCTGCTGTACCTGCCGGTGAAGGACGATCCCGAGGCGTGCGGCGTGGCTTACATGGCGGTGCACGCCAGCCATCGGCGCAAAGGCGTGGCGCGGGCGATGATGCAGGACATGCTCGCTCGCTACCCCCATGCCGAACTGACCTGCGCAGTGGAGAAGGTCCCGGCGTTCGAGTCCATGGGCTTTCAACTGCGCGGTGTGCGCGGTACCCAGGTGTTGATGAACACCCGCAATTACAGCACTGACGGCTTGATGGGGGTGCTGGATGTGGCGTCGATCTACAGCTCGCTGGAGGTGCGGCAGATCCACACCTACCTCCTGCAAAAGCACGGCAAGCGGGCGATGGTCGATGCCGAAAAACAGCGTGATCGTCACTTCGACCAGATGACCCACAAGGCTCGGATGTTCGTGCACGCAAGGCTGGGCTAACGCGCTCCTCGACTCACCATCGACTTGATGCTCGCAAACAGCTCCTCTTGCGCCTCCAGCGGGCTGATCTCCCCGCTGGCCGCAGCATGGGACAAGGCGTCCGCTGCGCCCAGCATTGCGCGTAAACCGGGCTGGCCAATCACACCGTCCACGGCAAAGGGGGCGAGGGCATCGCGACACTTGCCGAGGAAAATCACGTCGTACTCGCGCTTGATGGTTTCCAGTTCCGGGCTGCCGGCCAGGGCCGCAACCACTCCCGGAATTTCCCGCCCCTGCAACAACACACAGTCCACATAACATGAGGCAATCACCCGGGCGCGATCGTCCAGGGTGGGTTCGCTGGCCTCGATTGCAGCGGCAAACACCTGGTTCTGCCGCGCGTCGAAATCTTCATACAGCGCGGCCAGCAGCCCCGCGCGATCGCCGAAATGGTCATACACCACCGGCTTTGTAACGCCGGCCAATTCGGCCAGATGCCCGAGGGTCAGCGCGTCGGTGCCTTCTTCGCGCACCAGTTGCCAGGCCACGTCGAGCAACTGGCGTAGCCGGTCATCCCGGGACAGGCGACGGCGAGGGGCAGGGGATTGATCGCTTGACATGCTTATATACCAAAAGTAACTTACCAACGGTAACTTAGCTCAAGCCTACTCAATTTGCCTGCTCATCGCCACCCCCCGAAGGAGTCATTGCCATGCACGCGCTGATCGTCGTTGCCCATCACGACCCACAATCCCTCACCCACAGCCTCGCCAAACAGGCTGCTGCCGGCATCACTGCCGCAGGGCACACCTTCGAGATCGCCGACCTCGCCGCTGAAGGTTTCGACCCGCGTTACAACGCCGCCGACCATAAAGTGCATCGCACCCGCGCCACGCCGCCGGCCGACGTACTGGCCGAACAGGCCCGACTCGACCGCGCCGACGCCTTGGTGCTGGTGTTCCCGATCTTCTGGTGGTCGATGCCGGCCTTGCTCAAGGGCTGGATCGACCGGGTATTCGTCAACGGTTGGGCGATCGACTACAGCCTTGAGACGAAGGTGGTGAAAAAACTCGGCCACTTGCAGGTGCACTTACTGGGCGTTGGCGGGGCGGACGAAGGGGTGTTTGAACGCCACGGCTATGCCGACGCCATGCGCACGCAAATCGACCATGGGATCTTTGATTACTGCGGTGCGAAAGTGCTGACATCCGAGCTGCTGCTGGACTCGGAAAGCGGCGCTGCCGAACAGCATCTGGAGACGGCGGCGAAGTTGGGGCGACAACTGTTCGTCACTCTGCAACCCTGCGAAACCGCCTAAACCAGGCTGCTCTGTATGAGCGCTGCCAGCTGTTCGACCGCAGCGCCTGGCGCTGGAAGGCTGCAATGCAATTCATAGCCAAGGGACGACACCGGCGGCAGACCGTCGAGTACACGCAGGTGCGCAGGCAAACCGATACGGGTGCGCAAGGTCACACCCAACCCGGCATCGACCGCCGCCCAGATCCCACCCACGCTGGGGCTGGTCAAGGCAATGCGCCAGGCAATGCCGGCGCGGTCCAGGGCTTCGGTGGCGGCGCTGCGCAATACGCAGGGTGCCTCGAACATCACCAGCGGCAGCGGCGCGTCCTCGGCGCGCGGTAGTTGGGGTTTGTCCCGGGGCCCGATCCAGTGCATGGGTGTTTGCCCCAGGCGGGTGCGGCAGGACGATGTCTGACCGGTTTCCCAGGTCAGCGCCAGGTCCAGGCTCGCGCTGTCGATCAGGGTCAACAGCTCGGCATTGCGGCCTATCCGCACTTCAAGGCTGATCATCGGATAAAGCCTGGCGAAGCGCCGCAGGATGTCACTGAGCACATGCTCGCCGAAATCCTCCTGCAAACCGAGGCGCAAAGTGCCTGCGGTTTGGGTTTCGTTAAGGCTGCTGAAGACAGTGTCATTGAGGTCCAGCAACCGCCTGGCGTGGCCGAGCAGCGCTTCACCCACCGGTGTCAGCACCAGCCCGCGCCCGGATTTGCTCAGCACCGGCGCGCCGACCTGTTCTTCGAGTTTCTTTAATTGCGCGCTGACGGCTGAGGTCGAACGGCCCAGGCGATCCGCCGCCTTGGCAAAGCTGTTCAGCTCGACGCCGGTGACGAAGGTGCGCAGTACATCAAGGTCGAAGGTGGGGCGGCGCATTGAATGGTCCATTAAAACGGGATGGTGGATGCTATTAAATCTGATATTCGGAATGATCCTGGCTTGCTAGTTTTTGCCCGTCAACTGAATTGTCGGAGCGAGCGTCCATGAGCAACAAATTTACCGAGCTGACCCGCGACGTGCTGTTCGCCGATATCTGGGAGCGCGAGGGCCTGTCGCCCAGGGAGCGCAGCCTGATCACCGTGGCGGCACTGGTGGCGATGTACCGTCTGGAGCAACTACCGTTTCACTTGCAGCGGGCGGTTGGCAATGGCTTGAGCGTCGAGGAACTGGGTGAAGTCATCACTCACCTGGCGTTTTACTCCGGCTGGCCGACAGCGGCGTCGGCGCTGAACCTGTTGGCAGCCATCCATCCTGCGGAGTAACCCCATGCCTTACGCTCGAATCTCCCTGCACCGCGGGAAATCCCCTGAATATCTGCAAGCGCTTTCACAGGGATTGCATGATGCCCTGGTTGAGAGCTTCAAGATTCCTGACGCGGATCGCTTCCACGTGATCCACCAGCACGAAATTGGCGAGATGATCATCGACCCCAACTATTTGGGCGGCCCGCGCAGCCACGACTATGTACTTATCGCGATCACGGGCGGTAAACCTCGTGATACCGAGACCAAACGGCGGTTTTACCAGGTGTTGGTGGAGCGGCTGGAGGCTGCGATTGGGCTGAGCCCTGAGGATGTGATGGTAGTGATTACGACGACGGCGGCGGATGAGTGGTCGTTTGCGGGGGGAAGAGGGAATTAGTAGCACGGGCGTACTTTTCCAATTGGAATGATTGCCCACAAGGTATGGAGAGGTGATCGGGAAATGTCAGTCTGGAAAGGAGGACCTTTCTGACAACCTTTCAGGCGGCTCAGTCTTACTCTTTGCGTTCTCGTGGAATCCAGGAGTAAAGGAATGACTTCCAGCGTCTTGAAGGACGGTTTTCCAGCTGCCTATCGCACCACCCGCGAACGGATCGAAGGCAGTATCGACCTCGGCCGGTTGTTTGCCGCGATCGATGCTGACCCGGCGATTGCGGGGGCAGGAGTGAGTGCAACCATGAGTGTCATAGGCAGCGGCGTCTCCGGGAATATCGGGACATTGGCCATCGGCCTATACGAAGAGTTTGAATGATGGAATTGAGGCATTCACGTCAGGCCTTTCTGGCTCGTTATGGCCCGGTTTTTATTGGTGCTTTTTTTTGCGCGCTTCTTGCGCTTGTTATGGCGAGCGCGCTTTTGGGCAGCACCTATCTACATCGGATTTCTGGTTACCGCAATTACTCGGGTCTTGATATGGGCGTAATGTCAGTGATCTTGTCGGTGGGAAATGCTCTTGTTGTGCGAGGGCGAGCGTGGGGAGTCTGGATAATGGTTGGCTGTTGTGTGCTGAGCTTTTCTGCGGTGATGTTCACTATCAGCTACACACCAGATCTTTTTACTTTCTCGACAGGGCTTTTGTTCTCGCTTCTAGGCCTCTACCTCCTGAACACTAAACGCCACCGCCAAATGCGCGCAGAACTCGTTCTACTTCGTCACGAACGCAAGCGTTACAAAGCCGGTTTTCGGCCCCCGCGTACTCAGGAGATGGCCCAGGCTCGCCTCGAATACCAACAGGCCCGCAGACTCAAGCGAGAAAATCGCCGCAAATGGAAGGCGGCCCTCAACCCTCGCGAAACAAGTCATGAGCATCCAGCAATCGATACGCAATCTCCGGCCGCTTCTCCATGCCCTTGCGAATCGCCGCCGGAATCGACTGCCGGGTCTTGCGACACAACCCCGGCAAGTCATCGATAACGATCTGAATCCCGCGCATCGTCTTCACTTCCGTATGGCCCGGCGCGATATGCACGCGAATGCCCAGTTGCTGATACATCAGCTGTTGCATGCGCTCAAGATCGGGCAGGCTTTGCAGGTTTTCGAGGCGTTCGAGCAGGCGTTTTTCTTCCTGGCGCGTCAGGTGCAGGATGCGTGCATCGGCGCCGGGAAGGTCGAGCAGTTGCTCGCGATTGCAGTCGCAGGCGCCGGGTGGGCAGGGTTGGCGAATCGTCATGCAGTCTCCCTCCCGTTACCGGCGCCGTTGGCTTACCAGGTCAGATGAACCCCAAGGCTTTCCAGCTCTTTCCAGTACTCGGGATAGGTCTTGCCGACGCAGTCCGGGTCCTGAATCCTGATCCCCGAGACCTTCAAGCCCGCCAAGGCAAAGCACATCGCGATGCGGTGGTCGGCGTGGGTGTCGATCAGCGCGTTGCACGTGGTGCCCGCCAGGGCCGGATCGCTGGCCACCAGCAAATCATCACCTTCAATGGTCGCCAGGCCCGGACGGATTTCATTCAGGCCGTCATGCAGGGCCTGCACCCGGTCACATTCCTTGACCCGCAGGTTGGCCAGTTCCGTGAAACGTACCGGCGTGTTGTTGAACGCGGCGAGCACGGCGAGGGTGGGGATTGCGTCCTGCATCTGCGAACCGACAACCACCGGTTGCATGTGCGGGAACTGCGCGATCACTTCCTGGGCCTTGGCATCGGGCTGGGTGAAATCCTGCGGGGCGACACCGAGGTCGATGCGGCCGCCGGTCAACACTTCGGCAGCCCACAAATAGGTGGCGGCGGAAGCATCAGGCTCGATCAGGTAGTCGTGGGCGGTGTAGCCGGTCGGGGCCACGCGCCAGGTGCTTTCATCGACGATGTCCACCTGGGCACCGAAGGCGCGCATGCAGTCCAGGGTCAGGTCGACATAGCCACGGGCGCC
The DNA here is from genome assembly GCF_013385565.1 of Pseudomonas sp. E6002. Classification (NCBI taxonomy): domain Bacteria; kingdom Pseudomonadati; phylum Pseudomonadota; class Gammaproteobacteria; order Pseudomonadales; family Pseudomonadaceae; genus Pseudomonas; species Pseudomonas sp. E6002. The sequence continues at coordinate 93,227 of NZ_JACAPT010000036.1, forward strand.
GATGTCCTTGCCGGTCAGCGCTACTTCAATCGGCGCTTCGCCGCACGCCGCCAGCATCAACAGCGCCGACACGTACTGGCTCGACAGGCCGCCGTCGATCTCGAAACGCTTGGCTTGCACGCGGCCAGTGCCATGGACGGTCACGGGGGGGCAACCGGTAGGGCTGTCGACCTGGATGCCATTCTGGCCGAGGGTCGCCAGCAGCGGGCCGATCGGGCGTTTTTGCATGTAGGCGTCGCCATCCAGCACCACGGTGCCTTGTACGGTGGCCACGGCGGCGGTGAGAAAGCGCATCGCGGTGCCGGCGTTGCCGAGAAACAACGGCTGCGCCGGCAATTGCAGCTTGCCCAGGCTGGTGACGACGAACGTGGTGTCGTCCGGTTCATCGATCACCACGCCCATCTGCCGCAGGGCCACCGACATGTGGCGAGTGTCATCGCTTTTCAGCGCGCCGCTCAAGCGACTGGTGCCCTTGGCCAGGGCCGCCAGCAGCAAGGCACGGTTGGTAATGGATTTGGAGCCGGGGGGCGCTACCTTGCCGTTCAGAGGAAAGTTGGGCGGTGTAACGGTCACGGTTTTCTGCGAACTCAAGGTACAAGGCTCCTGCTTCAAGGCGGGTGGCGTTTGGCGGACACGAATAATCGGCCAAACACGCCACCCTTGTCGAGCATGGATCTACGCCTCCAGCCCTGCCACCGGCTTCCAGGCGGCCAGTGGTGTCAGGAAATGCAGCTCAAAGCGCCGCTCGCTGAACGCCCATTGCCCTTGCCGGCGTTCGAACCGATCGTGATAAAGACCGCTGATCTGCACCTGCCCCAGTTCGTTATGGGTGCACAGGCAATCCACCGCAACCCTCGCGCTGGCGGTATCTCCGCTGATGTCGATCAGCGGGTTGGCCATCCAGTGATGCATATGCGGCATGGCTGCCCAGTTGAGGTGGGCGGAAGCAATGATCGCGGCGACGCCGTCATGGCAGCCGAACGCGGCACCGAGGTCCAGCCGTGCGTCGTCGTGCCAGATGCTGCGCAGCAGCGTTTCGTCCCGGGAGTCGAAGGCGTGGGCGTACTCACTGATCAGGCGCTCGAGGGCGAAGCGGGTTTCCAGGTGTTCCACGCGGGTAATTAGGTCGGTCATGATCGGTGCCTTTCCTTTATTGAGGGAAATCGGTGGAGAGGGACAGCGAGCTCCAGCGTTCGAGATCGGCGTGGACCTGGCACAGCTTTAACTCGACGGCGCTGACCGCATCGCTGCCAGCGACGAAGCGCAAGGGCGGTGCTGCCAGAACCGCCAATTGCACAACCGCCAGGCCGAGTCGGTACGGGTCGCCGATTTGCCGGTGATTACGAGCCTCGAAGACCGCCAGCGTGCGGGCGCGAAATTCGGCGTAATCCTCAAGTGCCCGGGTGCCGAGCTTGAGCATGCGGCTGTCGAGAAAGTCAGTACGAAACGCCCCGGGCTCCAACAGCGTCAGGCGGATGCCGAACTCGGCGACTTCCTCGGCCAGGGCTTCGGAAAACCCTTCAATCGCAAACTTCGACGCCGAATACATCGAGGCCCCACGCACGCCCTTGAAGCCGCCATTGGACGACATCATCATCAGGTGCCCGCTGCGCTGGCGGCGCATCACCGGCAGCACCGCGCGGGTGACGTTGAAGGTGCCGAACACGTTGGTGGCGAACTGGCGCTCGATGGCCTCGGGCTCGACTTCCTCGAATGGCCCGAACTGTCCGTAGCCGGCGTTATTGACCAGCACATCGATGCGTCCGAATCGTGCGATGGCGGCGGCCACCACCGTTTCGGCCTGTTGCTCATCGCGGATGTCCAGCGCGGCGGTCATCACCTGGTCGCTGCTGTAGGTCTGGTCCAGACGGGCCAGGTCAAGGTCGGTGGCTACCACCTGGTCGCCGTTAACCAGCGCCGCGCGGGCGATGCCGGCACCCAGGCCGCCGGCGCTGCCGGTAATCATCCAGACTCGGCTCATAGCGGCATCTCGCTGCCGATCCAGTCGAGGATCGAAGCGTGCCGCGGCGCCCAACCCAGCTCGGCGCGAGCACGCTTGGCCTTGACCCGGCTATTGGTGCCGAAGGTGTAGTGCACATGCATCGGGTCCCAGTGTCGTTCGGCTTCGTCGGCCGGCCATGACTGCACCGCGCCCAGGTTCATGCGCTTGGCCAGTGCGGCGGCCATATCGATAAACGACGCCTCACCGTTTTCCAGAAAGTAAAACGCGCCGGCCGGGGCTTTTTCCACGGCCAGCAGGAACAGTTGCGCGACGTCATCAATGTGCACGTTGGACCAGCGATTGACCCCAGCCCCGACGATACGCATCACCCCGGTTTCCCGGGCACGGGCCATCAGGAACGGCAGTTGGAAGCTGTGATCGGTCAATCCATGGCCCACGCCATAGATGTTGCTCGGGCAGATCACCACGCTGCGAATACCTTGGTCGGCGGCAGCCATCATGCGCAGGTCAATGTCGTAGCGGGCTTGCTTGGGGGCCTCGATGATGAAGGGGGTGTCTTCGTCAAAGATGTGTTCGGACAAGGTATTGCCCAACGCGTCATCGCCGATGATGCTGGAGCCGCTGGTGTGGATCAGCAGTTTGCCCGAGCCACGCAGCGCCTCGATGAACGCGTCGACGGCACCGGCGTGGTCGCTGTTGGCGGCATCAATCACAGCGTCGGCCTGGCGTGCTTCGTCGATCAGTAATTGGCGGTCATCCAGGCTGCCGATCACCGGGGTGATGCCCTGGGCCTGCAAGCGTCCGGCTTTCTGCGGGTCGCGCAGCAGGCCGCGCACGCTGTGCCCTTGGGCGATCAAGTGATGGGCAACGCTGCCGCCGACGAAACCATTGGCACCGGTAAGGAAAATCTTCATGGGAAAAAGCCTGTGGCTGGGGAACGAGCCACCACCATAGGCGTGAACAATTAGCGGAAAAACAGGCCTTAGTTCTGTTTAGAATGGACTCCAGAGTCCTTAATGGGTGAGCGTATGGAAAGCCTGAATGCCATCGGCGTATTTGTTGCGGCGGCTGAAGCCCGCAGCTTTGTCGGCGCGGGCAGGGCGCTGGGCATTTCGGCGTCGGCGGTGAGCAAAAGCATTGCCCGGCTGGAGGCAAAGTTTGGTGTGCGGCTGTTCCATCGCAGCACCCGCAGCATCACCCTCACGGCCCAGGGCACGCAGTTTGTCGAGCGCTGCCGGCGGGTGTTGGCGGAGCTGGAAGTGGCGGGTGAAGAGCTGTCGCAAACCCTTGCCGCGCCACAGGGACCGCTGCGGGTTGGCCTGCCGATGATTGCCCGGCCGTTCCTGGCGATGCTCGGCGAGTTCCAGGCGTTGTACCCGCAGATCCAGCTGGACCTGGATTTCAACGACCGTCTGGCTGACGTGATCGCCGAAGGTTTCGATGCAGTGATCCGCAGCGGTGCGCCGAAGGATTCCGGGCTGTCGGCGCGTCCGCTGGGCACTTATCGAATGTTGGTCGTTGGCTCCCCGAATTATCTGGCGCGGAACGGAACGCCGCGTTGCCCGGAAGACCTGCACGCACATCGCTGCATCCATTTCCGCTTTCCCGCCTCCGGCAAACTCCAGGCCTGGCAGATGCGCCGCGACGAGCGAGCGCTGGAGCTTGAGCTGCCGCGCTCGATGACCTGCAATTCGGTGGAAGGGCGCATGGAGCTGGCGGTGCAAGGCCAAGGCCTGACTTATGCGGCCGACTTCGTGGTGCGCGAGGCGCTGGCGGCCGGGCATCTGGTGGAGGTGCTTGGGGATTACACCTGGGAGGGTGGCCAGTTCAACCTGCTGTGGCCGTCGGGGCGGCAGGTGCCGCCCAAGCTGCGGGTGTTTATCGAATTTATTGTCGCCAATATGCCGTTGGTACGTGGGACGTCTTAACCCGGCATGCGGCCATTCAAGTCGCCGTAGGTGAACGACTTCAGCTCATGGGTATCGAGCTTCCCGGTTCGCAGGAAACCTTCGGCCAGGCTGTGCATGGCGCCATACAGAAATTCGGCGATGCTCGAGCCGGCCGTGAGGCGGCGTACGCCCAAGGCTTGCAGCGTCTCGGGCGCGGGCAGGCCGGCCCAGGCCAGCACGTTGACTGGCAAGTTGGTCGCCTGGCAGAGCTGCTGGATTTCGTGCTCCAGGTGGATGCCGGCGGCAAACAGCCCGTCGGCGCCTGCGCCCTGGTACAACGCGGCGCGCTTGAGGAGTTCTTCAAGGCGCTGTGGCTCCGGGGCCAATCCTTTCAAATACACGTCGCTGCGGGCATTGATAAACAGCTTCACGCCACAGTTGTCCGCCACACGACGGGCGACTTCGATCTTGCGGGCCAGCAGATCAGGCGTGTCGGCACCGTCCTCGATGTTAATCCCGACGGCACCGGCGTCGATTACCTCCTTGATCACCCGGCCCACGTGCTCCGGGTCGTCGGAATAACCGGCCTCGATGTCCACGCTCAGCGGCACGTCAATCACCCGGGCGATGGATTGCACGGTGCTGACCAGCAGCGGCAGCGGCAGCTGATTGCCGTCCTTGTAGCCGTGGGTCCAGGCAACGGCCGCGCTGCTGGTGGCGACGGCCTGGCTGCCCAGTTGCGCCACCAGGCGCGCGCCGCCGGCATCGGCGACGTTGGGCAGGATCAACAGTTGAGCATGGTGCAGGGCGTGGAAGGCGGTGGCGTGGGCGGTCATGGCGGGTCAGTCCTTTGAGTGGGCTTTGTTGTTGAAGGCGCCTGTCATATCAAGAATCGGTCCGGCATCGCAATCGATAACACACCACTGGTCGACATTTCCCACGTTGATGTCGATTGAGCGCCTGATGGATCGACTACAGGCAGAACAACCCGTCGAATCAGGAGAGTGATCATGTCTTACGTAGATGGCTGTGTGATCGCGGTGCCCACCGCAAAACGCGAACAATTCATCCAGCACGCCAAGGCCGCCGCCGTGGTGTTCAAGGAACAGGGTGCGCTGAATATCATCGAGTGCTGGGGCGATGACGTGCCCCAGGGGCAGGTGACCTCGTTTCCCATGGCGGTCAAGCTCAAGGAGGATGAAACCGTGGTGTTTTCCTGGATCGTCTGGCCGTCGCGGCAGGTGCGTGACGCCGGGATGAGCAAGGTGATGGAAGACCCGCGCCTGAAGGCAGACGTCAATCCGATGCCGTTTGATGGGCAACGGATGATCTATGGCGGATTTGAGATGATCCTCAACACCTGAGGCCAGACGTTCATGGACGGCGGCTGTAGTCCGATCGCCTGTCGCAGGGTAGGTCCGACGATAACTCTGGTGCAAGACCAGTGCGAAAACTCTGCAAAACAAGGACATGACGCGATTTGTCTGACAGAACCGTCGGGTAGACAACCCGGCGAGGTGGGATAAGTTCAAGGCGCTTCCCATGAGGGGAAGTCTTCAATCAAGGAGTGACTGAAATGAACAAACCCCAGACTCAACTCAGGCATGGTCGCGTCGTGACACCCGCCAGCCGTGGCTCGGTGGCGGTAGAGCGTGGCCTGCTGGAAAACTGGCAAGTCAACGAAATGGAAGGCGGCAAGAACTTCCCCGCCCTCAACGCCGGGCCGTTTCCGGCGCCTTACGAAACCGACGATCAAAGCGTCACGCCGCCCGCCGACGGGCACATCCTCAGCGGCGGCAAGACCGATGCCCGTGACTGCGTGAACTTCACCGACGAAGAAATGGGTAAGAAGCTCAACACCCCGTTTAGCTGGCCGTTGTTGAATGTTGAAGCCGGCCAGGTATTCAAGGTGCAGTGGGCTTACACCGCCGCGCACGTGACCCGTGGCTATCGCTGGTTGATCACCCGGGACGGTTGGGATCCCAGGCAGCGCATCAGTCGCGCGCAACTGGAGGCCAAGCCTTTCTTCGAGGACTTCTATACCCAGGTGCCGTATTACCAGCACTCGGCCGAACTGAAGGCCAAGGTTGAACATCAGGTGACGTTGCCCAAGGGCAAGAAGGGCCGGCATGTGCTGGTGTTGATGTGGATCGTGGCCAACACCGGCAATGCGTTCTATCAGGCGTTTGACGTCGATTTCAACTAGCGGCAACTGAACCCGGAGGCAAAACAAAAAAATGTGGCGAGGGAGCTTGCTCCCGCTGGGCTGCGGAGCAGCCCTAAAAATCGGGGGCGCTTCGCACCCCAGCGGGAGCAAGCTCCCTCGCCACAGGTGTTGCGTTCAGCGCTGGGCCAACCAGTAGTCGTGCAACGCACGGGCGGCCGGTTCGATAGCGGCTACCCGTTGCTGATGGGCATTTACATCCAGGTCTGCCGGCAGTTCAAAGTTGTCCTGCTCGGCGCACCAGGAAATCTTCTCCAGTTGCCCGGCCTGTTCGGCAGGCAGCTCTGGCCAGTTGCCGATAGCGGCGCCACGGATATAACCAAAGCACCATTCTTCCGCCAGGGTCAGTGGCTGGTCCTGATGCTCGGTTTCCTCGAAACGTGCCTTGAAACCCTGGGCGTCGGTCGCCAGTTGCGTGGCAATGGCGTTCATATGGCGCACGCACAATTCAAGGAACTGGCCAGCTTCTTCCGGGCTTTCCCAATCCGGGTTCTGCCCACCAAAGATACCGGGAAACCATTCGGCAACCTCCACCTGCGCGGGGCTTGAAACCAGGGCGGTGAAGTAACCGTCGAGCTCGGCCAGGTTCAGCACCGAGTGGTCGTCGCCGTACTTGAGCAGGGTGTCGTCGATGAACTCGAAATCGGCGGGGGCGAGGGGGTGGTCGTGCATGGGCATATCCTTTGTGCGTGGAACGCCGCTGATGGGGCGGCTTAAAGCGCGGAGGATGGCGCGTGTCGGGGTTTTAATCCAGCTTCTTCAACGCTTTTCCCACAGGACGCACAGCTTGCTCATGCACATCGAACCTGCCACCGCGAGAATGATCGGCACCAGGAAGTCATGGTCGATGCGGGTGAATTCCGCCACCAGCACGATTGCCGTCAACGGCATGCTCATGCTCGATGCCAGGAACGCCGCCGCACCGATGATCGCGAACGCCCCCAGCGGCACGCCGGGCCACAGCAGGCTCCAGGCGCCGCCGAGGATGATGGCGAGCAGGGCGCCGTTGGCCAGCGCCGGGGTCAGCAAACCGCCTTCGGCACCGGCGCGCAGGCTGCTCGCAGTGATCAGTACCTTGACCACCAGCAGCACCGCGGCAAGGCCGATGGTCAGCTCATTGTCAAAGCCCAGTTGCGCCGGGCCCTTGCCGTTGCCGAGGATCTGCGGCAGGAAAATCGCCAGGCCCCCGATGATCGTGAAGTTGATCAACGACAGTACCGGCAACCGCCAGCCACGGGCGGCGTTGCTGCGGGCCGCGCCGGTCAGCCGGTTGAATCCGTAGGCGGCCAGGCCAAACACCGGCCCGCAGGCCAGCGCCCAGGCGATCAAGCCAGGGCTGAGCACAAAGTGCGGCACCACGTATTGCGCCTCTGCGCCCAAGCCAATCCAGGCCACCGACGCGCCGATGGCCGAGGTGGCCAACGCAATCACTGCCGCCGGCCAACTGAACACACCCACCAACACTTCGAGCACAAACACCGCGCCGCCCAACGGCACGTTGTACACCGCCGCCAGCCCGGCGCCTGCACCGCAGGCGACGATCAGCCGGTGCATGTCCGGCGCCAGTCGCGCCCGTTGTGACAACCAGGTGGCGGCCAGCGCGCCGACTTCCCGTGGCGCCACTTCACGGCCCAATGGCGAGCCGAGGGCCACAGTGATGATTTGCAGCACGGCGTGGGCGAGGGTGGTCTTGGGCGGCATGATCGGTGCATGGGCGGAGACCGCTTGCTTGATGCTCACCAGTGGCCGGCCATAGCGGTAGATGAACCACCAACCCACACCGGCCACCAGGCCACAGGTGATCAGCACCAGCACCCGGCGTTCGGGCGCGGCGGCGGTGACGCCGAGCAAAAAGGTTTCATGGCTGATCAGGCTGTCGAGGCTGTAGCCGTAGGCCAGATGCTGGATGCCGTGCAGCAGCAAGGCGAGGAGCATGCCGCCCAGGCCGGCGCCGATGCCGGTGAAGATGACGACGAGTGCGAGAATCAGCAGCGAACGGGTTTTTGAGGGCATGAAGGGTCCAGGGAGCCGGGTTTCCGAGCCCGATTCTATAGCGCAATGGTGACGCCATAGCCCCGAGATGTAATGCACATGCGCGAACTGGCCTTCCACAACATTGCATTACGTTCAGATTACTTTAACGGCCCGGCCAATTGCCTGAATCGGACCTGTCGGCTTGCCGGTTTTCGACCCGCCGGGATTTTCCAGGGTCAGCTCAAACAGCTGGTTCGGCGCCAGTGGCGGGAGTTTGTCCAGGGGCACAGATAACGTCTGCCCAGGCTTGACCAAGCCCAGCGACACCGGGCCTTGCCAGTCTTCGCCCTTGGTCCAGAACTGCAGCGTCTTGTCTGCCGGTACTTCCATGATGCCCAGGGGAATCAGCTGGATTTCCTGGGTATTGCTCGCCTGGATTACCCAGCCCGGCGCCTGGTTTTGCGGGGCTACCAGCACCACTACATAAGCGGTCGGGTTGATGGCGGCCGTACGGGTCAACAGCAGTGTCGCCAATACCAGGCTCGCCGCGATGCCGGCGCCGGCCAGTCCGCGCCACAACGCCAGCCTGTTCCACCATGAGACCGGCGAGTCCCGGGTGGCTGAATGCCCCAGGCTGCGCTCGATGCGTCGCCATAAATACACCGAAGGCGTTGCCGGGGCTGCCTGTCCAGTCAGTGGCAGCAGGCGCTGTTCCCAGGCGTCCACTGCCGCACGCAAGTCGGCATCGGTGGCCAGGCGCTGTTCCACCTCGGTGCGTTGCTCGGTGGGCAAGGTGCCCAGCACATATTCGCTGGCCAGTTCGTCGATGCTGTTCATGCCATGCACTCACGCAATGCCGCGAGGCTGCGTTTGATCCACGCTTTCACGGTACCCAGCGGGGTGCCGAGTTTGTGCGCGATTTCGCTGTGGGAATAACCGTCTACATACGCATGCAGGATGCAGTTGCGGCGGGCCGGGTCGAGTTGTTCGAGGCAGCTGTAGATCCGCCCCGAGTGCGCCTGATAGTCGAAGGTGTCAGCGCGCTCTGCGCTTTCATGCTCTTCGCTGAGGGGCACCTCGCGTCCATTGCTGCGCACGGCATTTAGCGCCAGGTGCCGGGTCACGCTGTATACCCAGCCGCGGGCCGAGCCTCTGTGCGGGTCAAAACTGGCCGCGCCGTTCCAGATCTTGATGAAGGCGTCATGCACGATATCTTCGGCCACCGCCTTGTCACGCACGATGCGCAACGCGACCCCCAGCAGCCGGCTGCTTTCCTGTTGATACAGCCGGCGCAAGGCCGGTTGTTCGCCACGGGCGCAGGCCAGCAGGCAGGCTTGATAGTCAAAATCGGCTTCAGGCAAAGACAGGTTTCCAGGTGGAGGCCCCGGCGGTGAGCCCGGGGCGCTTTCGCAGCAGCGTAGACGAATCTGGTCAGTTGGCCGCCCAGAAGATGTAGTCGGCCTGGTACTTGACCACTTCCTGCTTGCCCTTGTTGGCCGCCGTGCATTCCGTGCCTGGCGCCACGCCGCCCTTGAGGGCCACCCGCTGGATATACGCGACGCCACTCATCGCGCCCTTGCCTTCGACGGGGTTGGCCTTGACCAGTTGATAAGGCAGGTTGCCAGGGCTGGACGGCGCCACGGCCAACTGGGTGCCGGTGACTTTCGAACCATCCTTGGCCTGCCAGGTGGCCGGCGGGCCGAAGTAGCTACCGACCTGCTGGCCGCTGCGGTCATTGAGCACCGCCTTGGGACCGACGAAAAACCATTCGGTCTGGCCGGCAGCATTGGCCTTGTCCCGGCATTCGTAGGTGATTTCGCCGACTCCGGTGGTTTCCATGGTCACCTTGTGGCCGTCCGGCACCTTGATGCTGTCGGGTAAACCGGTCTGGGCAAAGGCAGTCGGTGCAGCGGCGAACAGGCAGGTCACGCAGAACAGGGCTTTGGCGTTCATCGGTGTCTCTCCATAAGGGCAGCAAGGCGCTGCTACCTGTACTACCCACGGCACGCGCAAACGGATGCAGCGATTAGAAAATAAATCTTCAAGGGCGCACACTGTGGGCCCCCGCACTACCAGAGGAGAGATTGACGATGACCGGTGTTCACAAGTCTGCTCAACAGGGTTTCTCTACTCAGGCCGTCACGTACGCCCAAGGCCGGCCGGACTATCCACGGCAACTCACGGGTTGGCTCACCGACGCCCTGCAGATCAATCCCCACTCCACGGTCATCGACCTGGGCGCCGGCACCGGCAAGTTCACCCGCTTGCTCAGCACCGTGGCGCCGACGTTGATCGCAGTGGAGCCGGTGGAGGCAATGGGCGCGCAGTTGCACAAACTGCTGCCCCAGGTGCGCCTGCTGTCGGGCACCGCTGAAGCCATCCCCCTGGAGGCGGCCACCGCTGATGCCCTGGTGTGTGCCCAGGCGTTCCATTGGTTTTCCACGGAAGCGGCCCTGGCGGAAATTCACCGGGTGCTCAAGCCGGACGGTCGCCTTGGGTTGATCTGGAATGTGCGGGATGAGTCGGTGGACTGGGTCGCGGCCATCACCGAAATCATCACGCCCTACGAGGGCGACACACCGCGCTTTCATACCGGACGTTGGCGCGAGGCCTTTACCGGCGAGTATTTTTCCGCCCCCGAAATGACTTGCTTCCCCTACAGCCATGTCGGCAGCCCCCAGGAAGTGATCATGGACCGCTTCCTTTCCGTGAGCTTTATCGCCGCATTGCCACCGGCAGAAAAGGCGCAGGTGACTGAGCAGTTGCAGTCGCTGATCAACACGCATCCGGCCTTGCGCGGCCGTGAGACGGTTGCGTTTCCGTACCAGACCCAGGCTTATCGCAGCCAGCGGCTGATCAGAAAGGCATAAAGTCAGATCGTTTTGATATAAGTAGTTATAAGAAAAATCGCTATGCTGCGGCCAGAATTTTATAAGGCCGCAGGTAGTGGTAATGGATGTAGGTAATTTTGGTTTCTCGATTGCTGGCCTGATTGTTGGATTTATCGTGGGAATGACCGGTGTAGGCGGGGGCTCGTTGATGACGCCGATCCTGCTCTGGTTCGGCATCAACCCGGCCACCGCCGTGGGCACCGACCTGTTGTACGCCGCCATCACCAAGTCCGGCGGGGTGCTGGTTCACAGCAAGAATCGCAACATCGACTGGACCATCACCGGCTGGCTGACCCTGGGCAGCGTGCCCGCCGTGTTGCTGACCTTGTGGTTTCTCAAGAGCCTGGACACCGACCCCGCCGCCTTGAACGCGGTGATCAAGCAGTCCCTGGGCGTGGTCTTGCTGCTGACGGCCACGGCGATCCTGTTCAAGAACAAGCTGTTGGCCTTTGCCCAGCGGCATGCCGGCGACGACTACAAGATGGCGCCGCGCAACCTTAATGCGCTGACCATCATCACCGGCGCTGTCCTCGGTACCATGGTGGCCCTGACCTCCATCGGCGCCGGTGCCCTGGGCACGGTGGCGCTGTTTATCCTGTACCCGTTCCTGGCCACCAAGCGCCTGGTGGGTACCGAAATCGCCCACGCCGTGCCGCTGACCCTGGTCGCCGGCCTCGGCCACGCCAGCATGGGCAACATGGACTGGACCCTGCTGGGCTTCCTGTTGCTGGGCTCGCTGCCGGGGATTTATGTCGGCAGCCACATGGCCGGCAAGGTCCCGGACGGGATATTGCGTCCTTGCCTGGCGTTCATGCTGGTGATGATCGGCTTCAAGCTGGCGTTTTAACGCGCCGGCCCATTGCCGATCTGCCACACAAACGGCGGCTCGGTGCGGTTGATCACCCAGTCGCCGACAATCCGCGCCTTGTAGATCACCGGGTTGTGGGACGACACGGTGCGGGCGTTGCGCCAGTGCCGGTCGAGGGCTTTGCCCTGGCGCACATCCGAAGCCCCCAGTGCGTTGAACAGTTCAGTGGTGGCGCGCTGGATCAGTTCCGAGACCACCACCTGCGCCGTGGCTGATTCGATTTCGGCGGCCACATTGGCTTCGTGCTCCACGGCATCGTCCCCACTGAACCGCGCCACATAAGCCCGCTGCGCTGGAACTGCGGCTTTCAATGCGCTGGCTTCGGCGGCGTATACCAGCGCTGCAACTTCACCCACCACCTGCTGAATCTGCGAGTCCTGGCTCACATGGGCGGCATTGCCATGGCTGTAGATCCGTTTGCGGCTGCGCACCTGATGCGCCACATCCTTGAGGGCCGCGCGGCCGATGCCGGCGAGGGTGGCGAGCAGCACCAACTGATAGAACGCAGTCTGATATTTGAAGCGCGTGGCAAAGTCGATGACGTTTTCCGCCTCCACCACCGCATCGGTAAAACGCGAGGTGCCGCTGCCGGTGGTGCGCTGGCCAAAGCCGTCCCAGTCATCGCTTTGCACCACGCCGGGCTGGCGGGTGCGGGTGGCGGCAATCACATCGCCGCCGGTGTCGCTGCGTTGGGCGTAGACGTCGATCCAGTCGGAAAACAGGCTGCCGGTGCTGTAGAACTTTTCACCGTTGAGTTTCCATTTGTCGCCGTCGGGGCTGACTTTAGTGACGACATTGCCGATGGCCACGCTGCCGATTTCGGTCCAGGCGCAGCCCACGATGTCACCGTCGACAAAGCGTTTGAACCAGAGGTCTCGCGCCGCGCCGGGGGCGGCATTCAGGCGGTCTTCGGCAAACGCGAAGTGCCCGCGCAGGGCCTGGGGCACGTTGGAGTCGGCTTCGGCCAGTTCGATCAGCAGTTCGAATAGCTGGGGCAGGGAGGCGCCGCCACCGCCGTATTCCACCGGGACGCGCACGGCGCCAAAGCCGGCTTGCTTGAGCCATTGGATCGGCTCGTAGGGCAGGGCGCGGGTTTGTTCGCGCTCTACGGCACCCTCGGCGATGCGCTGGAAAATCGGCCGGAAGCGTTCGGCCAGGGCGTGATAATCGACGCCGGTGGACAGTGGATTGATCACGTGATGTTCGGTCATGGGGACGGTTCCTGGGCAGTGAGATAGGTGAGCTATTGCACGGTCCATGCCGGGCGCAAAGGCACGTATTTACGGGACGGGTGCCGATTCAACTGTTGTTCCTGCAACAGCAAAACGACAAACCGCTGCAATCCACGACAGCTCGGAACAGGCTGCTTTTCGCCTGTTTCCGCGCTCGAAGGCCGGTAGTGCGGGCCTCTCACGCCCACTGGCACAGTTGCTGCTCCACACCTCGTACATGCCAATCCGCGAGGTACAGTCCAATGAGTCAGCAAGCCGTCAAATTTGCCTACTGGGTGCCCAACGTCAGCGGGGGGCTGGTGGTCAGCAAGATCGAACAGCGCACCCACTGGGGCATCGACTACAACCGCAAGCTGGCGCAGTTGGCTGAAGAAGCCGGCTTTGAATACGCCCTGACACAGATTCGTTTCACCGCCGGTTATGGCGCCGAATACCAGCATGAGTCGGTCGCGTTCAGCCACGCGTTGCTGGCGGCCACCACCAAGCTCAAGGTGATCGCGGCAATCCTGCCGGGCCCCTGGCAACCTGCGCTGGCGGCCAAGCAACTGGCAACCATCGACCAACTCACCAACGGCCGCGTTGCCGTCAATATCGTCAGCGGCTGGTTCAAGGGTGAATTCCAGGCCATCGGCGAACACTGGCTGGAGCACGACGAGCGTTATCGCCGCTCCGAGGAATTCATCCGCGCCCTGAAAGGCATCTGGACCCAGGACAACTTCACCTTCCGGGGTGATTTCTACCGCTTCGACAACTACAGCCTCAAGCCCAAGCCACTGGGCGAGCCCCACCCGGAAATCTTCCAGGGTGGCAGTTCGCGGGCCGCGCGGGACATGGCGGCACGGGTGTCGGACTGGTACTTCACCAACGGCAATACCCCGGAAGGCATCAAGGCCCAGGTCGATGACATTCGCGCCAAGGCGGCGGCCAATAACCATTCGGTGAAAGTCGGTGTGAATGCGTTTGTGATCGCTCGCGACACCGAGGAAGAAGCCCGCGCCGTGCTCGCGCAAATCATCGAGCAGGCCGACCCGGAAGCCGTCAACGCGTTTGGCGATGCGGCGAAACAGGCGGGCAAGGCGTCACCGGAAGGTGAGGGCAACTGGGCCAAGTCGACCTTCGAGGATCTGGTGCAATACAACGACGGCTTCAAGACCAACCTGATCGGCACCCCGCAGCAGATTGCCGAGCGCATCGTCGCCTTGAAGGCGGTCGGCGTGGACCTGGTACTGGCCGGCTTCCTGCACTTTCAGGAAGAAGTGGAATACTTCGGCAAGCGTGTATTACCGCTGGTGCGCGAACTGGAAGCCAAGGCCGGGATCAAGCAAGTCGCCTGAACACCACCACCGCTGCCCGCAATTTGTTATTGCCGAACCGGCACATTCGCTCGAACTCCCCATGGCTGACCGGCAGATGCTGGCAGTCCATGGGCTGGCGGTGCTGGCTGTGATCCACGTCCGGGTCGTGCAGGTACACGAAGTCTTCGTCGCAGTCGGTGACGATTACCCAGTGGGGCGACTTGGAGCGGGTCAGGCGGTAGCTGCTGATCAACACCAGCGGCTGGCCGCCGTCGCGCAGCACCTGGGGTAAATCCAGCGGGCCGCCGAGCACTTGCTCAACGTCGCTCAAGGCCAACTCTTCCTCGAAGGCGTCATGCACCAAACGCATGACGTCTTTTTTATGCTGATCACGCACCCCGTCGAGAAACAACGGCCCGCTGACATTGACCTGCATGCGCACCCGAAAGCCCCGGCGCCAGGCGGCCAGCGCCAAACCCTGGGGGCTGCAGCCGCCATGGCCGGCGGTCATGAACACGGTGGTTGCCTCGCGCCAGATTTGCAGTTCTTCCCGGCGCTGGGCCACCCGCGCAGGTTCCAGGGCACCCATGGCCATCAGCAGGCTGGCGGCGCCGCAGGTGAAGTCGGTGGTTTGCTGGTAATAGGGCACGCTCAAGGCGCGCGCGTCCTGGTGCTGGAGGATGCGTTTCTCCAGGCGCAGGGCCGGGGCGTGGTCTTCGTAGTAGTCGTTGACCAGGGCAAAGCGCCGGTAGCCGTTGCGCTCATACAGGGCGATGGCGCCGGGGTTGTCGGTACGCACTTCCAGGCGCAGGTAGGCGCAGTCATGCTCCACCGCACAGGCTTCGATGCGCGTCAGCAGTTGTTTGCCCAGGCCCATGCCCCGGGAAGACTCGGCGATGGCGATGGAGTACAGGCGCGCCAGCGAGGTGCCACGGTGGAACAACACCAGGGCGTAGCCCAGCAATTCGCCGTGTTTTTCTGCCACCAGCAGTTGCCCGTGGGCGCGACTGACCATCCACTGGAAACTGCGGGTGGAGAGCCGGTCCGTGGTGAAACAGTGCTGTTCCAATGCCACCAATGCAGGCACGTCATCGGGTGTTGCAACGCGAAAGGAAAGAGCCATGTGACCGCCGTAAAAGTTGCGTAACGAAACGGGACTTCTCTAAAAGATCGTGCTTAATAGAAAAGGTCTAGTTCTCTAAAGCGGATCAATCAATATGTCAGCGGTACAAGGTCATTGGCGTGAAGTATCCGAGCAAACAGTGGCGGCGACAATAACTTCCAACGGTTATTTTTCCAGGCCTCCCAAGAGTGCAAGTCAAGTCGTGATCATTGTCGAGCGCAAGGAAGACTGGGCGTCGTACTTCCCCAGCGAAGACATCGTCACCGCCCAGGAATACCTTGAGCAAACCCGGGAAAACGAGACGGGCAAGCGCGTGCAGGTGATCAACCTGTGCCGCAGCTACAAGTACCTGGGGCACGGCTATTACTGCTCGCTGCTGGCCGAGGCGCGGGGGCACAAGGTGATTCCGTCGGTGCGCACCATCAGCGAACTGACGAAAAAGTCCCTGTACGGCCTGGCCCTGGATGACCTCGATAAAACCCTCGATAAAGCCTTGAGTCATCATCTCTACAGCAACACCGAAGGCTTTACCCTGACACTTTACTTTGGCCGGACCAATATTGAACCCTTGCAGGATCTGGCCCGCCAATTGTTTGAAGCGTTTCCCTGTCCGATCCTGTTAGTTGAGTTTCGCAAGAATAACGGCTGGCACATCGAAGGCATCAAGTCTGGCGTATTGCACAAGTTGCGTGATGACCAGGAAGACCAATTCGCGAATGCCCTGGACAACTTCAGCCGCAAGATCTGGCGTCAACCGCGCTCCCGCCGTCTGGCCCGCTATGACCTGGCGATCCTGCACGACCCGCAGGAACAACTGCCGCCGTCCAACGCCCGCGCCCTGGAAAATTTCGTCCGGGTCGGCAAGGGGCTCGGCATCGACGTGGAACTGATCGAACGCAAGGACTACGCCCGCCTGGCCGAATACGACGCCCTGCTGATCCGCGAGACCACCAGCGTCGACAACCACACCTACCGCTTCGCGAAAAAGGCCGAAAGCGAAGGGTTGGTGGTGATGGACGACCCGGCCTCGATCCTGCGCTGTACCAACAAGGTCTACCTCACGGACCTGCTGAAAAGCCATCAACTGGGCATGCCCGCCACCGAAATTCTCTACAAGGAGCGACCCGAAGATTTCGAAAGGGTGGGTGAGCGCCTCGGCTTCCCGCTGGTGCTGAAGATCCCCGACGGGTGTTTCTCCCGCGGCGTGATCAAGGTCGAAAGCCAGCAAGCGCTGCTGACCGCCACCGCCGAACTGTTCGAGCATTCCGTGTTGCTGCTGGCCCAGGAATTTTTCTACACCGAGTACGACTGGCGCATCGGCGTCCTCAACCGCAAACCGATCTTTGCCTGCCAGTACTTCATGTCCAAGGGGCATTGGCAGATCTACAACCACAAGGCCATCGGCCAGGACATCAACGGCGAGTGCCGCACCCTGGCGGTTCACGAAGCCCCCAAGGCGGTGGTGGAACTGGCGGTAAAAACCGCCAACCTGATCGGCGACGGCCTGTACGGCGTCGACCTCAAGCAGTCCGGCGACAAGGTGGTGGTGATCGAGGTCAACGATAACCCCAACATGGACGCCGGCATCGAAGATGCCTACCTGCAAGACGACTTGTATTCCCTGGTACTGGAAGAGTTCGTGCGACGCCTGGAGTTGAAGCGTCAAGGCCAGGTGTGGTGACGCGCGATGATCCAGCGCTTTGAATTAACCGATGGCAAGTTGTACAACAGCCTGGGGGACGGCGGGGATGTCTTGCTGTTCAGCAATCCTGACCCCCACGAGCGCAAGTACCTGCGCGACTGCTACAAGCTCGATGAACACGCCCTGGCTTCGGCGCTGGACCCGGACGAAGTGTCGCGCATCGAGTTCCACCCCGATAACCTGTTCCTGATCTGGAAGCGCCCGGAGAACTATTCCGGCGGCGGCAACCTGGTGTTTGAAGTGTCGTCCTGCGGCCTGTTGTTTTCCGGGGACCAACTCCTGGTGATCGCCACCGACGACAGCCAGCTCTCCGGGCTGGGTGCGCGCCGGCCATTGCGCACGCCGCTGGATGTGTTGCTGGACTTGCTGCTCAACAACATCCATCACTACCTGGGCCACCTCAAGGTGATCAAGATGGTCGCCCGGGAACTGCAGCAGCAGTTCAATGCATCGATGAGCAATCGCCACCTGATGCAGATGTTCAACCTCAGCGAAAGCCTGATCTATTACATCAACGCCCTGCACAGCAACGGCGCGGTGCTGACGCGCCTGCGCAACCATGGGGAAAAGGAACATTTCAGCGCTGAAACACTGGGCCTGATCGATGACCTGATTATCGAGAACAACCAGTGCTACAAGCAGGCGGAGATTTACTCCAACGTGTTCTCCGGGCTGATCGACGCCCGGGGCAACCTGATGAACAACAGCATGAACAACCTGCTGCGCAAGCTGACGCTGATCAACGTGGTGTTCCTGCCGTTGAACCTGATCGCCAGCGTGGGCGGGATGTCGGAATTCAGCATGATGACGGCGGGCACGCCGTGGTGGATTTCGTACCCGTTGTTCATGGCCGCGATGGGACTCGGGGCGGGGTTGATGGTGCTGGGGTTGAAGCGGATTGCGGGGAGTGGTGACAAGGCAGTATGACTAAAATCCTGAATATCACTGAGGTCTAAATGTGGGAGCGGGCTTGCTCGCGAAAGCGGTGGATCAGTCACTGTAGATGGCGACTGTCACACCGCTTTCGCGAGCAAGCCCGCTCCCACAGGGGATGTGCGCCATTCAGACGTCCGGCTGCAACGTCAGCACCTCAAACCCATCCCGCGTCACCGCCACCGTATGTTCCCACTGCGCCGACAAGCTGTTGTCCCGCGTCACCACCGTCCAGCCATCCTTCAAGCTGCGCACCTTGGCGCTGCCCTGGTTGAGCATCGGCTCAATGGTAAACACCATGCCTTCACGCAGTTCGAGCCCGGTACCGGGGCGGCCGAAGTGCAGGACCTGCGGGTCCTCGTGCATCTCGCGGCCAATGCCATGCCCGCAATATTCACGCACCACGCTGTAGCCGTTGTTCTGGGCATGGCTCTGGATGGCGTAGCCGATATCCCCCAGGCGCGCGCCGGGTTTGACCTGGCGGATCCCGGCCCACATGGCCTCAAACGTCATTTCCACCAGGCGCCGGGCCTTGGGCGCGACGTTGCCGATCATGTACATCTTGCTGGAGTCGGCAATGAAACCGCCTTTTTCCAGGGTGATGTCGATATTGACGATGTCGCCATCCTTGAGCACGGCTTTGGCGCTCGGCATGCCATGGCACACCACCTCGTTGATCGAGGTGTTGATGCAGAAGGGGTAGTCGTACTGGCCCAGGCTCGCCGGCCGCGATTGCAGGTCGTTGCGGATGAAAGCTTCGACGGCGCTGTCGATCTCCAGGGTCGACTGGCCGGCGGCGACAAAGCCGTCAAGCATGGTAAACACCTGGGCCAACAGGCGACCGGATTCGCGCATCACCGCGAGTTGTTCCGCCGTCTTGATCATTGCGCGCGCCCCCGGATCAGGTCGGGTTTGTCCAGCAACAGCTTGTTGATCAGGTCGTTATAGGCCAGGTGCGGATTGAGCTCGGCGAGCAGGCCGATCTTGATCCAGAACTCGGCCTGGGCGTTGATGGAACGGTCCATGGTGGCGCTGGCCAGACGGAGTTGTTCGTGCAATTGGTCGGTGATCTTGACGATGCCCATAAGCTTCACTGTGCAGGGTTGATATACAAAGCGTATACGTTTCGTATGCTTCGCGTAAAGCCTGGCGTTTCGCCATTGACTTGCCGGATGGCGCCGGTTAATTTTGATTCATGACATTTCAAACCTTTCGTTGCCAGCCAAGCATTATTACCGCCATTCCTCATTTGGCGGGATAGCACACGGCTGCACCCAAACCCGCCCTAGAGGCGGGTTTTGTTTTTCCGTCTCCAGGGCCTTGTAAACACCCAGGAGACATCCATGAGTACCCGCCCGGCGAGCCAGCCCCAAGATTCGGGATTGCTTGAGCACTACGTGAAGAAGATCCTGGCCGCCCCGGTCTACGACCTGGCGGTGCGCACGCCATTGCAGGCAGCGCCGGCGCTTTCGGCGCTGCTGGGTAATCAGATCCTGCTCAAGCGCGAAGACTTGCAACCGACCTTTTCCTTCAAGATCCGTGGCGCCTACAACAAGTTGGTGCAACTCAGCGCCGAGCAAAAGGCCCGGGGCGTCATCACCGCGTCGGCGGGCAACCATGCCCAGGGCGTGGCATTGGCGGCGCGGGAGTTGGGGATCAAGGCGACGATTGTCATGCCGTGCAGCACCCCGGAGCTGAAAGTGTTGGGCGTACGCTCCCGAGGCGGCGAGGCGGTGTTGCATGGGGCCAGCTTTCCGTTCGCCTTGGCCCATGCGTTGCAATTGGCCGAG
Source organism: Pseudomonas sp. E6002 (assembly GCF_013385565.1). NCBI lineage: Bacteria > Pseudomonadati > Pseudomonadota > Gammaproteobacteria > Pseudomonadales > Pseudomonadaceae > Pseudomonas > Pseudomonas sp. E6002. The sequence goes on from NZ_JACAPT010000036.1 coordinate 113,111, forward strand.
GCCACCGGCAGTACGTTTGTTTCGCCGTTCGACGACCCGGACGTGATTGCCGGGCAGGGCACAGTGGGGATGGAAGTGCTGCGTCAGCAGCAGGGCCCGCTGGACGCGATCTTCGTCCCGGTGGGCGGCGGCGGGTTGATCGCCGGTATCGCGGCCTACGTGAAATACCTGCGGCCCGAAGTGCGCATCATCGGCGTCGAGCCCGAAGGCTCCAGTTGCCTGCTGGCAGCCTTGCGCGCTGGGAGCCGGGTGGTGTTGCCGAGTGTCGACAGCTTTGCCGATGGCACGGCCGTGGCCCAGATCGGCGCCTATGGTTTTGAAATCTGCCGGCACCATGTGGATGAAGTGATCACCGTCAGCAATGACGAACTGTGCAGTGCCATCAAGCTGATCTACGACGATACGCGCTCGATCACTGAGCCTTCAGGTGCCCTGGCTGTCGCCGGTATCCGCAAGTATGTCGGGAAGACTGGCCTCCAGGGGCAAACATGGGTGGCGATCAACTCCGGGGCCAATATCAACTTCGATAGTTTGCGGCATGTTGCTGAACGAGTGGCTGCTCAGACAGGTTAAACGTTTAACCTAAAGACTGTTTAATTTAGTTACATTCATCCGTTTGGATAGTGGTTATGAAGGCGTCAAAAAGTTTGTTGCGGGCACTTATAGCGAGCGGTCTTTCAATTTGCATGATGCCAAGGGAGGCTCATTGCAAGACGCATGAATCGACGGCACGTAATTTTGTCCGAAAGCCCCGATTTGTCTGGGGCGCAGGGCAGTGCGTATGGCGGCACGTTTAATGCTTTATAAGATCCTGTTACAACTCTGAATGAGCTACAAGCACGACGGTTCATACCTCAAACGGGAGGGTTGATGGCGGTCTGCCACGTAACTTATATAAGTAATGTCGTCGCTTATGAGGAAAGGATCCAACGCATTTCGAGCGAGCCTAGTACGCTGGGTAAGCAAAGCCGTCTGCCAGGGCTGGTCAGGCGCAAACGGCGAGCGTGTCACCGCGTTCGCCAGCCGTACGAATAAATAATATTGATAACAATCGATTGGCAATCTCATAAAAGGAGAGGTCGGCCATGCTTTCGGATCTGGAATTACGCGGCATTATTGAAGGAAGTTTTCTGCCTAAGCGCTGTGAAGTCACCAAGGCGCCAGACGCCTCGCTGACGGTGAAGGTTTATCACGAGATCGACCATGACCGGGTCGACTTGGTGGTCACCGGCATTTGCGCGAACAAGCTCGACAGCAGTCGGGCGATCTGCAATTTGATTACCGAGTTGCGTGAAGACCTCAAGCACACCCACACCCATGCCCCGGCCCTCAAACGAGCCGGTGCGCGTCCTTTCTATTAAACGGACGTCTATTAAACGGACGGTTGAGCTTCAATCAGTGAAGACTTGCGGGCCTGGAGAAACGCCAGGCCCAACGCCGTTTCCGTGATCACCGCCAGCAAAATCCCCGGGCCCGCATGGCCGCTGATCCATTCGCTGATCCCCAACATCGCCAGCACAAAACAGCCGATCGCAAAGCCGGAGGTCATGGCATGCCGTGTCGCATCAGGTGGGGAATGGCGGGCGCGGTAAAACATGATGCCAATGGCCAGGAACAGCGCGGCGTTGCGTCGGGCGACCAGGCCGGTGGCACTGGAGTATTCAACACTCCACACCCACAGGAGCAGGTCCGGGCGCAAACCCCAGATCAGCGCGAGGGCAAAGCACAGCAGGGCAGTGAAGGTAGCGAGGGGACGGAAGTGCACTTGCATGGCGAATCCTTTCAGCCGTAACGAGCGCTCAGGGATACCCCTGTAGGAGCGAGCTTGCTCGCGAAGAACGCAAGGCCCGCGTACATTCAGGATGCCCGCGTTTCGCTGGAGTCTTTCGCGAGCAAGCTCGCTCCTACAAAAAAGCCGATCGGTTCAATTCTGGAAATCACAGGCTTCCGACAGTTTGCGATAGCCCACGTCCTGGACTTTCCCTTGACTGTCCACGAACTTGATATCGGCCTTGATCACCTTGCATTCATTGGTATCGGTTTCATGCATGGCAAGCACCTTCTGCACATCCATCTTCTCGCCGTAGTGATAAGGCGTGACGACGGGTGCGGTGTCAGCCTGCGCCATCCCCGTTACAGCCGTCAGGGCCAGTGCAGCACCGAGCATTAACGTACGCAGTTTCATGGTGTTTCTCCGCAAGTCGTTCGCAGGCTCAACAACGTGATGAGCCGCGGCCGCCCTGGGCAACGGTTGGAGCCGTGCGAGTGCGGTCGAATCAACTGTCTTCCCGGGGGATTAACCATCGATTAAGTGAGGCTTTACTGACAAAAGCTTCATCTTCATGGGGGCGTGGGCTGCGTGAGGGAAGCATCTATTACGCCTTTTTTTATCACCTCACAACCTGTCAACTCTGACAGTTGTCTGTCCTGGGAACTGTGCCATAACTAGGTTGCCCCGGCGCTTGAAACGTCTCACCCGCCGGCCATCAAACTGGCCTCCAAGGAAAGAATAGCCATGAACAATTTGATCAACCGCACGCTGGTTCTCGCGATGGCGGGTGCAACTGCCTATACAGGCGCTGTCAGCGCAGCAACATTCGTCGGTGAAGGCACGGCTGCCGGGAAGCAATGTGTTTCCTTGGCGGTCAACAACTCGGGCGTTGTGGTGGGTACCTGTACCCCGGGCACTACTTCGGGGCCATCCGTGGCGTGGGTCGCGTCCACGGCAGGCACTGAAGTTCCGCTACCGCCATTGGTGAGTGGCCAAGGCTGCACCGCCGTGGCTATAGACAATAACGGACAAATAGCGGGCTCATGCAAAATGGCAGACAATCGAGCCACCGCCGTCATCTGGAACAGCGCTACGCCGGGCGCTGCGCCGGTGGCGTTGCAAGCCGTCTCGGTATTGGGCACTGGATTACTGCCTGAGGCGCGCACTGTCATTAGTGCCTTCAACCAGAGCGATGTATTGGCCGGGGCGAGCTTAAGCGGTACCGGTGACGCAACGGCAGTGTTGTGGTTTTCCGGGAGTACAGCCCCGCTTCAAGTGTCCGCCCTGCACGACAACTGCTTTCCCGCCGACATCAACAACACGCCTATAAACGGTGTGCCCACCGTTGCGCTCGACTGCCCGAATCCTGCGTCTGGCAACACCGTCGCCAAAGTCGTGCAGAAAACCGGGCTACTGGGCACCTTGGTCACGACGCCCTTGACCACACCTGCCGGTAGCACGGGCTGCAGCGTAAGCAGCGTAAACAATGCAGTGCAGTTGCTGGGCACTTGCCACTTCTCGGCGCCGGATGTGCCCCAAGCCGTCTACTGGCCCAATCCAAGCGCCACGCCGGTTCAGTTGAGCAGCATCAGCGGTGTATCGGGGGCATCTCGAATCACCGGTTTGCGGTTGAACAATAACGGGCATGCCGTTGTGTCGTACCAGGACAGCAATGGCCATCATCTGTTGGCCTTCTGGACGCCTTCGTCGGGCAGCACTCAGTTGATTCCGCCGTTGGCAGGCGGCACACATATAGGCTTCGTGGATTTGAGTGATAACGACGTCGTGGCACTGACCAGCGAAAATGCCGGCGAGCATCACCAGGCCGCCACCTGGACTTCTGCGACGGGAACCGTGGCCATTCCACAGTTCGGCGGCGGTCAGGAAAGCGGTCTGACGGCGATATCCCCAAACGGCACTTATGTGGCAGGCGGTGCTGAAGACAGCACGGGCACCGACGATGCAGTCGTTGCAACGCTGCCATAGAAAAAGGCTCACCGGTTTACCGGACAAGTCTGATACAGCCAAGTTAATCGCTTTTGCTACCGTCGCCGCCAGGCCCATCAATCGGATGGCGTTGGCATTGGGTGGAGTTGGTTTGCAAAAGAAAATCGCAGCAGAGTTTCTTGGGACGTTCTGGTTGACCTTCTGCGGGTGCGGCAGCGCGATACTGGCCGCGGCGTTTCCGGAACTCGGGATCGGCTTCGCCGGTGTCGCCCTGGCCTTTGGCTTGACGGTGCTGACGATGGCCTACGCGGTGGGCAGTATTTCTGGTGCACACTTCAACCCGGCGGTGACCATCGGCCTATGGGTGGGGCGCCGGATGCCGGGCGTTGACGTGGTGCCGTACATCATTGCCCAAGTCGCCGGTGCGATTGTCGCCGCCGCCGTGTTGGCGCTGATCGCCAGTGGTCGTCCGGGGTTTGAAGTGGGCGCTTTCGCCGCCAACGGCTATGGCCAATTGAGCCCCGGGCATTACAGCCTGCTGGCCGCGTTGGTGGTCGAGGCGGTGGGGACGTTTTTTTTTGTGTTCATCATCATGCGTGTCACCGGCCCGGGTTCGGCTGTCGGGTTTGCGCCGATTGCCATTGGCCTGACCCTGACGCTGATTCACCTGGTGGCCATCCCCGTCACCAACACCTCGGTCAACCCGGCGCGCAGCACCGGGCCAGCATTGTTTGCCGGCGGGGAATACCTGATGCAGTTGTGGCTATTCTGGGCGGCACCGATAGTGGGGGCGGTGGTGGGCGCCATCGTTGCCCGGGCGGTTACCCGCGCTAGGGAAGCGTGAGCCTACCAGCTCATGCGTACCTGCGCATTACCGCTGAAACCCTCCAGCGTATAGCTGTCCAACTGGGTCTCCTCACATCTTCCAGAATTGCCTTTGTATCGACGGGCGTTGCGCCTGGAACCAACGTGGCCAACACGATCCCGTGCTGCGCAAACCAAGTATCCGGCTCATGCTGGCCACTTCAATAGTGCAAATTCACCCCTATGCGTGTATGTCCGACAGCTTTTCTCGCTCCCGTGCGGCAACTGATTCCATTTGCAGAGGTGCCGTTACAGAAACCCGCAGGGAATCCGGGTTGAGTGGCGCTCTTTTCTGGGCTCAAAGTTTTCAATGGGGCATAGGGTGCTACAGACTCAATGGACACATATTCCCATGCAATAGACTTCAGGTCTGTCGTGGTATCCAGTGGCGTTGCGCGAGCAACCGACGTGGCCAACACTATCCCTACGAACAAGCCAATCTTGATGTTTTTCATAAAACATCCCGGCAACACAATGATGTTGGCGCCACTTCCTTGAGATTGAGGCGTAACCGGAGTCTTGACCCGAAAACCACGACTGACAACTGTCAAAGTTGACAGGTTGTGGAGGAAAGGAGAAAGGAGTAAATGAGTTGCCCCCGCAGCGCGCGGGGGCAGGCTGGGCTAGTTCAATTGCTGGCGGTAGGGCAGGTCCGGCCCGGTCTTGCTGCAGGTGAGTGCGGCAGCGCGGATGGCGAAGGTGAGCATGCTGCTGATCTGCTCGCGGGTCAGCCGTTGCAGGCCCTCTACCGAGTCCAGTTGCTGCTCGGTCAGCCAGGCAATCAACGCGGCTTGGAACGTATCGCCAGCCCCTACCGTGTCCGCCATGACGACCTTGGCCGCCGGCGCCGACCAACTGCCGTGCTGGCGGCTGAACACCGTCGCGCCGTCGCCGCCACGGGTCAGGAACACCAGTTGGCAACGGTGTTGCAACCAGCCTTGCAGAATGCTTTCCGGAGCCTGGCCGGGGTAGAGCAGGTGCAGGTCTTCGTCGCTGACCTTGATCAGGTCGGCATGCTTGACCAACTCGGCCACGCGGGCGCGCCATAGCTCGATGTTCGGCTCGGGGTTCAGGCGTACGTTGGGGTCGAGGCTGATCAGGCGTTTGCCGCTTTCCCGGCGTACCAGGGCCAGCAGGGTGTCGGCAATCGGCTGCACCACCAGTGAGAACGAGCCGATGTGTACGCCACGCACTTCGTCGCCCAACGCCGGTAGATGCTCAAGTTGCAACTGGCGGTCGGCGCAACCTTCACCGCGAAAGCTGTATTGCGGTGAGCCATTGGCACCCACTGCGACCATTGCCAGGGTGGTGGGCGCTGAGAATTCCACGAGGTAATCCTCGCCCACGCCTTCGTCCTTGAGCACCTGCAACAGGCGTCGGCCCAGGTAGTCGTCGGAGATCCCGGCGAAAAAGCCCGCGTCGATTCCCAGTCGACGCAAGCCTACCGCGACGTTGAACGGCGAGCCGCCGGCAATCGCCTTGTAATTGACCCTGGATGCCTTGCCGCTGGCATCGTCCTCGCTGAAAAAATCAAACAGCGCTTCGCCACATACCAAATACATATTCGTTCGCTCTTAAAGGGATGCCACGTGCTGTTGATAACGCTCATAAGCCTGCTGGTAGGCGCTGACGCTGCCGGCATCCGGCAGTGTGCGGCTGGCTGCGACGACGCTCACGCAGCGCTGGCACAACTGCGCCAGGCTTTCACCGGACTGGCACCACGCGGCCTGGATTGCCGCACCCAGGGCTGCGGCTTCGCTTTGTTCGGTGCAGACCACTTCGGTGTTCATGATATCCGCGACCATCTGCCGCCACACCGGGCTTTTCGAGCCGCCGCCGATCAGGCGGATGCTCTGGCTCTGCAGGCCGGTCTGGCGCAGCAGGTCCAGGCCATAGCGCAAGCCGAAGGTGGTGCCTTCGACCACGGCGCGGCACAGGTTGGCGCGGGTCAGATTGGTCATGGTCAGGCCGTGCAGGCTGCCGGTGGCGTGGGGCAGGGCGGGCACCCGCTCGCCATTGAGGAACGGCAGCATGCTCACGCCGTCGGCGCCGATCGGTGCCTGGGCCACCAACCCGTTGAACGCCGCCAGATCCAGGTCGAACAGCTCGCGGATGACCCCGGTGGCGTTGGTCAGGTTCATGGTGCAGATCAACGGCAGCCAGCCGCCGCTGGATGAACAGAAAGTCGCCACCGACGCCTGCGGGCTGACGTTGGCCTGATCGGCAAAGGCATACACGGTACCGGATGAACCCAGGCTCATGGTGATCACGCCGGGGGCGATATTGCCGGTGCCGATGGCGCCCATCATGTTGTCGCCGCCGCCGCTGGACACCCGCGCATTCGGGTTGATGCCCAGGCGCTCGGCGATGGCTGGCAGGATGGTGCCCACTGGCTGGTTGGCCTTGATCAACTCGGGCAGCGCAGCTTCCAGGCGCCCGTCGGGATCGATGTGGCGCAACAGTGCCAGGTCCCATTCACGGGTGCGCACGTTGAAATAACCGGTGCCGGAGGCATCGCCGTATTCGGCGCAGGCGCGGCCGGTGAGCCAGTAGTTGAGGTAGTCGTGGGGCAGCAGGATATGCGCGATCCGTGCGAACACCTCCGGGTGCTGTTCGCGGGTCCACAGCAGCTTGGACACGGTGTAGCCCGGCGCGATGGCCACGCCGAGGCGTTCCAGGGAGCCGCTTTCACCGCCCAGGTGTTGCAGCAGGCGATCATTTTCGGGCGCGGTTTCGGTGTCACACCACAGCTTGGCGGGGCGCAGCACCTGGCCTTGGTCATCCAGCAACACCAGGCCGTGTTGCTGGCCGGAAACGCCGATGGCGAGGATGTCCTGGCCGTCCACCCCGGCCTGTTGCAAGGCGCGGTGAGTGGCTTCGGTAAACGCGTCCAGCCACTCCTGGGTGTGCTGTTCGCGGCGGCCGTTGGCACCGCTGATCAGCGTGTGGCTGGCGGCGCCCAGGCCCAGGACTTTGCCGCTGCTGGCGTCCAGCACGATGGCCTTGGTGCCCTGGGTGCCGCAGTCGATGCCGAGGTAGAGGTTTTGCTGGGTCATGGTAGGTCGCTCAGCACATTGTTATGGAGAACTCGGTCAATGTGGGAGCGGGCTTGCTCGCGAATAGGGTGTGTCAGTTAATGCAAATACTGACTGATCCACCGCTTTCGCGAGCAAGCCCGCTCCCACACTTTGATTCGGTTCCGTCAGTTGAGATTGCCGAGCAGCCGCTCCAGCGTTTTGCTCACACCCACATCCTGCAGGCTCTCGAAACACCGCTCAAACGCTGCCACAAACTCGGGCGAGTTGGGAATAGCCGTACCAAAAATCTCTTCCACCCCCAGCAGCCGCTTGCTGATCAACGCATCTTCCGTCACCAGCCCCTGGCAAAACTCGGCGCGAGGGTCTGGAATGCGGTAGATCACCCCATTCTCATCCACGCCTTTCAAGTACAACGCCCAGGCCGCCACCACCAGCGCAGCACGCTCGGTCTCGCGACCATCGGCAATCAGGCGGTTGATGGTGGGTACGGTGAACTTGGGAAACTTCGACGAACCATCGGAACACACGCGCTCCAGCTGGTCGGCAATCGCCTGGTTGGAAAAGCGGTCCACCAGGGTCTGCTTGTATTCGGTCAGGTCGATACCCGGTACCGGCGCCAGGTTGGGCGTGACGTCCAGGTCCATGTAGGCGCGCATGTAGGCCACGAACAACGGGTCGTTCATGGTCTCGTGGACGAAGCGATAGCCCTTCAGGAAGCCCAGGTACGTCAATGCCAGGTGGCTGCCGTTGAGCAGGCCGATCTTCATCTCTTCATACGGTGTCACGTCATCGGTGAACTGCACGCCCACCGTCTCCCACGCGGGGCGGCCGTTGACGAACTTGTCTTCCAGCACCCATTGCACAAACGGCTCGCAGACCACCGGCCAGGCGTCGTCGATGCCGTGATCGTCATGCAATTGCAGGCGGTGCGCGGTACTGGTCATTGGCGTGATGCGGTCGACCATCGCATTCGGGAAGCTCACGTTGGCCTTGATCCACTCGTGCAGGCCAGCGTCATGCAGCGCGGCGAAGGCCAGCAACGCCTTGCGAGTCACGGCGCCGTTGTGGGGCAGGTTATCGCAGGACATCACGGTAAATGCCGGCACCCCGGCGGCCCGGCGCTGGGTCAACGCCGCGCAGATAAACCCGAACACGGTTTTCGGCGAGCCCGGGTTGGCCAGGTCATGCTGGATCTGCGGCAGGTGGGCCATGAACTCGCCGTTGCTGTCGTCGATGCAGTAGCCGCCTTCGGTGATGGTCAGCGAGACGATGCGAATCTGCGGGCTGGCCAGTTTGTCGATCAACGCCTGGGCGCCGTCTTCGGCCAGCAGCATGTCGCTGATGGAGCCGATCACGCGCACTTCGGTATCGTCGGTGTCGCCCAGTTCATACAGGGTGAACAGGTAGTCCTGGCCGGCCAGGTCGTCCCGGGCCTTGCGGTCTTCAGCCCGCAGGCCCACGCCGCAAATGCTCCAGTCCAGGCCCACGCCGGTATTCATCAAGGCATCGGTGTAATACGCCTGGTGGGCGCGGTGAAACCCGCCAACGCCGATGTGCGCGATGCCCTGGCTGGTATTGGCAATCGCATAGGCCGGCAGTTGCACTTCGGGCGCCAGTTGCGTGAGGTTTTGCTTGTTCAGTTTCATCGGGAAATTCTCGCGAAATCAGGCGGCGGCGCGCAGTGGGCGGGCCACGGCAACACCCTCAGCGTCGAACAGATGGCATTGGGTCGGGTCCAGGTACAGCTGCAGGGTCTCGCCATACTGGCTGGCCATGTCGCCACGGATCCGCAGGGTCAACGGCTCCTTGCTGGCGGTAATCACATGGCAGAAGGTGTCGCTGCCGAGGCGCTCGCCGACGTCGGCGGTGACGGTCAGGGTGGCTTGCCCCGGCGCGGCGATTTCCAGGTGCTCCGGGCGAATGCCCAGGGTCACGGCGCTGCCGACGCTCAAGGTCGCGCTGCTCAGGGGCAGGCTGATGCGGCCGCCGGCGTCCAGTTCGACTTCGCAGCTCTGTGGGTCAACGCGAGTGACCTTGCCCTTGAGGAAACCCATTTTCGGCGTGCCCAAAAAGCCTGCCACAAACAGGTTGGCCGGCTGGTGATACAGCTCCAGCGGCGAGCCCACCTGTTCCACGCGGCCGCTGTTGAGTACGACAACCTTGTCGGCCAGGGTCATGGCTTCAACCTGGTCGTGGGTCACGTAGATCATCGTGGCTTGCAGCTCTTTATGCAGGCGCGACAGCTCCAGGCGCATCTGCACCCGCAGGGCGGCATCGAGGTTGGACAGGGGTTCGTCGAACAGGAAGATCTTCGGGTTACGCACAATCGCACGGCCAATGGCGACACGCTGGCGCTGGCCGCCGGACAACTGCTTTGGCTTGCGCTCAAGCAAAGGGCCCAGCTCCAGGATACGTGCTGCTTCGTTGACTTTGCTCTCAACAATCTTCTTGTCGACGCCGGCCAGGTCCAGGGCAAACGACATGTTCTTGCGCACGCTCATGTGTGGGTACAGGGCGTAGGTCTGGAACACCATTGCCAGGTCGCGCTTGGCCGGGGTGACCTCGGTGATGTCGCGGCCATCCAGCTCGATGGTGCCTTCGGTGACTTCTTCAAGGCCCGCAATCAAGCGCAGCAGGGTGGATTTGCCGCAGCCCGACGGGCCGACGAACACCACGAATTCCTTGTCGTTCACCTCAAGGTCGATGCCCTTGATGATGGAGAAGCCTTCGAAGCCTTTTTGCAGATTCTTGATTTTCAGGTTGGCCATGATGGACCTCCGCTTGTTGTTATTCGCTAGAGCCAAACACGTCAGCTGTAGGAGCCGGCTTGCCGGCGATGAGGCCCTTGAGCCTTGCGGCGACCTTGAGATCGCCATCGCCGGCAAGCCGGCTCCTACAGAGGTGTGGTTTGGCCGTTATTTCACGGCGCCGAAGGACAGACCGCGGACCAGCTGTTTCTGGCTGATCCAGCCAAAGATCAGGATCGGCGCACAGGCCAGGGTCGACACGGCAGACAATTTGGCCCAGAACAAGCCTTCGGGGCTGGAGTAGGAGGCGATCAATGCAGTGAGCGGCGCGGCGTTGGACGAGGTCAGGTTCAGCGACCAGAACGCCTCGTTCCAGCACAGGATCAGCGACAGCAGCACCGTGGAGGCCAGGCCGCCCTTGGCGATCGGCAGCAGCACCCGGACCATTTCCTGCCACAGGGTGGCGCCGTCCAGGCGGGCGGCCTCGAGGATGTCCTTGGGGATGTCCTTGAAGTAGGTGTAAACCATCCAGACCACGATCGGCAGGTTGATCAGGGTGTAGATGATGATCAGCGCAATGCGTGTATCCAGCAGGCCGAAGCTCTTGGCCAGCAGGTAGATCGGCATCAGTACGCCCACCGGCGGCAGCATCTTGGTGGAGAGCATCCACAGCAGTGTGCCCTTGGTGCGCTTGGTCTCGTAGAACGCCATGGAGTAGGCGGCCGGTACCGAGATCAGCAGGCACAGGGCGGTGGCGCTGAAGGAAATCAGTACCGAGTTCCAGGCGTAGCTGAAGTAGTTGCTGCGCTCGTTGATGTGCAGGTAGTTCTCCAGCGTCGGCGTGAAGATGAACTGCGGCGGCGTGGCGAACGCGTCGATTTCGGTCTTGAAGCTGGTCAGCACCATCCAGAAGATCGGGAAGAAAATCAGGATCGCGATGGCCCAGGCCAGGGTGCCGAGGAGCACGCTTTGCAGGCGGCGGGATTGTTGAAGCGTCATGGCGCGGCCCTCAAGGCTTGTCAGTCAGGTTTTTGCCGATCATCCGCACCAGGATGATCGCCGCGATATTGGCGATGACCACGGCAATCAAGCCGCCGGCCGAGGCCATGCCCACGTCGAACTGCACCAGCGCCTGGTTGTAGATCAGGTAGGCGAGGTTGGTCGAGGCGTAGCCGGGGCCACCGTTGGTGGTGGTGAAGATTTCGGCGAACACCGAGAGCAGGAAGATCGTTTCGATCATCACCACCACGGCAATCGGACGTGCCAGGTGCGGCAGGGTCAGGTGCCAGAAGATCGCGATGGCGCCGGCACCGTCGAGGCGGGCGGCTTCCTTCTGTTCCTGGTCGAGGGACTGCATGGCGGTCATCAGCAGCAGGATCGCGAAGGGCAGCCACTGCCAGGACACGATGATAATGATCGACAGCAACGGGTAATGGGCCAGCCAGTCCACCGGCTGGGCGCCGAACAGCTTCCACACGTAGGCGAGGATCCCCGACACCGGATGGAAAATCAGGTTCTTCCAGATCAGCGCACCGACGGTGGGCATGATGAAGAACGGTGAAATCAGCAACACCCGCACCAGGCCGCGACCAAAGAACTCGCTGGCTTCCAGCAGGGCGCTGATCAATACGCCAAACACCACGCTGATCAGCAACACGCTGCCCACCAGCAACAGGGTGTTGGTGGCGCCGGGCAGGAAGCCCGAGTCGGTGATGAAGTAGGTGAAGTTCTCCAGGCCCACGAATTGGTTTTCGCCGGGGTAGAGCAGGTTGTAGCGAATCAGCGAGAAGTACAGGGTCATGCCCAGCGGCACGATCATCCACAGCAGCAACAAGGCCACCGAGGGGCTGACGAGGAACCAGCCGGGGTTGATCAGGCGGCTTTTACGCGGCTTGTCCGGCGTAGCGGTTTGCACTTGGGCGGTGGTGGTATTCATGGTGATCAGGACCAGTCAGGTACATGCGGAATGCGGGTCGGAGTGCGGTCAAATGTGGGAGCTGGCTTGCCTGCGATGAGAGCGCCTCGGTGAAACTGACAGACCGAGTTGTCTGCATCGCGGGCAAGCCCGGCTCCTACATAAAGCGGGTTCCCACATTCAGTGTGGTGAGACCGCTTTACTTGGGATAACCGGCCCGCTTCATTTCGCGTTCGGTGAAGGTCTGTGCATCCGCCAGGGCTTTTTCGGCAGTGGAGCCACCAGTCAGTGCGCTGGAGAAGAACTTGCCGACCTGGGTACCAATCGCCTGGAATTCAGGAATGGTCACCAGCTGGATGCCCACATACGGCACCGGCTTGGCCGACGGGTCTTTCGGGTCGGCGACTTTCAGCGATTCCAGCGTCACCTTGGCAAACGGCGCGGCCTTCATGTATTCGTCGCTGTAGGTCGATTTGCGGGTACCTGGCGGTACGTTGGCAATCCCGTCGGTCTTGGCGACCAACTGGCTGTATTCCTTGGAAGTGGCCCAGGTGGTGAACACCTTGGCAGCGTCCTTGGCTTTGGAACTGGTTGGAATCCCCAGGGACCAGGAGTACAGCCACGAAGTACCTTTGTCGGTCTTCTCGTGGGGGGCAAAGGTAAAGCCGACGTGGTCAGCCACCTTGCTTTGGGTCTTGTCGGTGACGAACGAGCCGGCGACGCTGGCGTCGACCCAGATCGCACACTTGCCGCTGTTGAACAGCGCCAGGTTTTCGTTGAAACCGTTGCTGGAAGCGCCCGGCGGGCCGGATTTCTTCATGTTGTCGACGTAGAAGTTCAGTGCGTCTTTCCACTCTGGCCCGTTGAATTCCGGCTGCCACTTCTCATCGAACCAGCGTGCACCGTAGCCGTTGGCCAGGGTGGTGATCAGCGCCATGTTCTCGCCCCAACCGGCTTTGCCGCGCAGGCACAGGCCGTACTGTTCCTTGTCCTTGTTGGTGAGTTTGGCGGCGAATTCGCCAATCTGGGTCCAGGTCGGGTGCTCGGGCATGGTCAGCCCGGCGTCCTTGAACAGGTCGGTGCGATAGTAGGTGATGGAGCTTTCGGCGTAGAACGGCAGGGCGTACAGCGAGCCCTTGACGGAAAGGCCGTCACGCACGGAAGGGAAAACGTCGTCCAGGTCGTAGGAAGCAGGCAGGTCCTTCATCGGTTCCAGCCAGCCTTTGGCGCCCCAGAGTGCAGCTTCGTACATGCCGATGGTCAACACGTCGAACTGTCCGCCCTGGGTGGCGATGTCGGTGGTGAGGCGTTGGCGCAGGACGTTTTCTTCGAGTACCACCCAGTTCAGCTTGATCTCCGGATGCTCGGTCTCGAAGGTTTTCGAGAGCTTTTGCATGCGGATCATGTCGCTGTTGTTGACGGTGGCAATGGTCAGGGTTTGCGCGCCAAGACTGACGGCGCTGAGGGTCATGCAGGTGCAGGCAAGCAGAGCTTTGGCTGTGAACTTCATCGCGCACTCCATTTCTGCGCCCAGGGGCTGCAGAAGGACAGTTATTGTTGTTGTGTCTTCCAGGACAGCTGGAAGAGTGTGCGTTGATTACAGCCTTCAATTGACGTGCTGACAAATCCTTGGGAGCACTTTTACTGATACTTTTTTGCACTGCAGCGGAAAATTGCTGAAACGATTCGCTGGGAGCGATCGGCTTCCTGCGTGAGCGCGATGCAAATGTGGGAGCGGGCTTGCTCGCGAAGGCGGTGAATCAGCCGACATTTGCGCTGCCTGACACACTGCATTCGCGAGCAAGCCCGCTCCCACACAAGCGGGTTCCCACAGGAACGCGCGTTTTCAGGCGAGGTTCTGCTCGGTTAACCGCTGCACCGCCAGGCGCCGGTAGTGCGAGGGGGTCATGCCCTTGAGCTGCTGGAAGCGGCGGTTGAAGTTGGAGATGTTGTTGAAGCCTGACTCGAAGCACACATCGGTCACGGCCTTGTCACCATCGGCCAGCAGCTCGCAGGACTTGCTGATACGCAGGCGGTTGACGAATTCGATGAAGGTGCGGCCGGTGGCTTGTTTGAATACGCGGGAGAAATAGGTGGGTTTCATGCCGAGGTATTCGGCCACCTCTTCCAGGGACAGCTCCCGCGCGTAGTGGGCAAAAATGTAGTCCACCGCGCGGTTGGTGCGGTCGATGCTGTGTTCATCCGCCAGTTGCGGCGTGGTCACGCCGGAGAGCAGTTGGTAGTCCTCGCAGGCACTCAGCACTTCCATCAGGATAAAGAAGTGCCCCAGGCGCGCCATGCCCTGGGCGTCCTCGATGCGCTGCATCAGGGTCATGGCCTGGGCGATGGTTTTCTTGCAGCGAAATTCGATGCCGTATTGCGCCCGTTCCAGCAGTGGCGCCAGGGTCTTGAGCTCGGCAAAGACATGGCTGCCGCCGTCGAACAGCTCGTCGGTGAAGTTCACCAGCATGTCGCGCTTGGGCACCACTTCGTCCTCGGCCACCTGGCTGATCCAGTTGTGGGGCAGGTTGGGGCCGGTGAGGAACAGGCTTTCCGGGTAGAAGTTGCCGATGTAGTCGCCGATAAACACCTTGCCGGAGCTGGCAACGATCAGGTGCAGCTCGTATTCCTTGTGGAAATGCCAGCGCACCAACGGGCACGGGAAGCCGTGTTGGCGATAGATGATGGACAGACCGTTGTGATCGTCCATCAGCTCGTAGGAAGGATCGGTGATTCTCGCTGCTCGGGTCATGCTGCAGTCGCTTTATTGTGGTTGCGAAAAGGATAATGCCCCCTTGCGCGCCACCTCGCCAGCGTCTGTGTCTACAGCGTACGGTTTTTCGCCTCGATCCACTGCGCCATGTACTGGGTACTTTTGTGCAGGTGGTGGCGCAGCATGCTGCCGGTGAAATTGTTCCGACGGTGCTCGGCCAACTGGCGGCGGCACTGCTCCAGGCGCTCCACCAGGGCCGGGCCGTGGAGGTCGTGGGCGTAACGGCGGGCCAGTAACTGCCGGCCATCTTCCTGGGCCTGGGTCCAGCGTGGCTGGTCTTGATACAACGCAACCGCCGCAGCCGCCAGTGCATTGGCGCTGTGTTCGACCACGCCGGGCCACGGTTCGCCCATGGCTTCGGCGCCAATCGGTGTGGTAACGCTGGGTGTGCCGCAGAGCATCGCGTCGGCCAGCTTGCCCTTGATCCCGGCACCAAAGCGCAGTGGCGCCAGGCAGATACGCGCAGCGCTCATGACCTGCAATGCATCCTCGGCCCAATTCATCACGTGGAAGCCCTGGGCCGGGTTGTGCAGCGCGGTGGCCTTGGGTGGCGTATAGGCGCCGTACACGTGGAGTTGAGCGCCGGGCAGTTGCTGGCGGATCAGCGGCCACACACTGTTCTTCATCCACAACACCGCATCCCAGTTCGGCGCATGGCGGAAATTGCCGATGCTCAGGAAGTGGGCACGGTCCTCAAAGGGGGCAAAGGCTTCGGTGGGCGGCACCAGCATCAGCGGGCACCAATGGAGCAGGGCAGCGGGCACCTTGAAGTGTTCGGTCAGCAACTGGATTTCCACATCGGAGATCATCAGGCTGATGTCGCAGCGGTAGATCGCGGCGATCTCGCGCTTGGCCAGGTCGGTGTCGGCCATGTCATCGAATTCGGCGGCCAGGTCCCGGCTGAATAGCGCGTCGAAGTCATCAGCTTCGGGGTGCGCCTTCAGGAAATCCTTGAGGCGCTGGTGGCGGGCGTCCCGCAGGCTTTGCAGGTCGGATGCTTCCAGCACCCGAAGAGCATTCGGGCAGGATTTTTCCACGCGCCAGCCGAACTGTTCTTCCATCATGAAACGGTCGAACAGCACGATATCCGGAGCCAATTGCTGGATGAACGCGTCGAAACTGCTGTTATTCAACTCGATCGCGCATTCGCGAATGCCCAGGGCGGGCAGGTCGGCCTTGTGTTCGCCGGTGACCGCCGGGCTGCTGAAGGTGATGTCCCAGCCTTGGGCCAGGAAACTCTCCAGAATCTGCATCATGTGCCCGCTGGCCGCCGAGGAGCGAGGCTCTGGCCAGACGTAGCCAATGACCAGGACTTTGGTGGCGGGCTGATTCATCGACAACGGATTCCTTGAAGGGCTGGGCAAAGGCGCGCAATTAAACCACAGCCCCTCAAGTTCCGGCGCACTCAGCGGAAGATGTTGACCGGCGTCGGCAGCGTCACCAACCCTACATAACCGTCCCAGAACTGCTTCTGGTCCACCGCGAAGACCACCTTGGCCTTTTGCGTGCCGACCGGCGCGCCTTTCTTGTAGCCCAGTGCCCGGCCGTAGTCGGCGCCGAAGGTGGCATCCACGTCCACCCACAGCTCGCGGGATTCGGTGACGATCCCGGGGTTCACGAGAAACAGTGCCGGCAGGCTGTCCCAGGTGAAGCTGTGGTAAGCCGGGTCCTTGGCGAACAGTGGCCCGAACTCGTGCTTGTACAGGTCGGCAATCGGGCCTTTGTGTGCGATCACCCGCTCATACACCGACTTGTCGAAGGTGACTTTCTCACAGACATCGTTGGGAAAAATCACGTGTTCGATGGGCGAGCGCAACACGATCTTCGCCGCCTCCGGGTCGAACCACCAGTTGAACTCCGCCGCCGGCGTGGTGTTGCCCGGAATCTCCAGCGCGCCGCCCATGTACACGATGCGCTTGATCAGCGGCACGATGTCCGGGGCCGAGCGAATCGCCAGGGCAATGTTGGTCAGTGGGCCGACCGCCAGGATCGTTACCTCGTGAGGGTTGGCCCGTACGCTGTCGACGATGAACTGGGCGGCGGTTTCCTTGCGCAGCCTGGTGTGGGTCGCCAGGCCGTCCGGTGGCGCGACCAGTTGTGAGGCACTGGTTGGCCGCGGGTTCTTGAACGCACCCGGCCAGCCGGAACCGAACAGGGCTTTTTCCGCCTCATAGGTGGCGTAGTCATGCAGCAGCGGGTAGGCGGCGCCGGAATACACGCCGACTTCCTTCTCCACACCCATGCGTTCCACCGCCTTGAGGGCGTCGACCTGTTCCTGGTCGACCCAGGCGTTGCCGCTGACCAGGGTCATGCCCAGCAGGTCGATGCGTTTTTGCCCGTGCAGCTGGGCGAGCATGATAAAGGCCTGGCCGTCATCGTTGAGCACGTTGAAGTCGGTGTCGAAGATGACCTTTTCTGCGGCCTGCGCCGTACCGGCACACAGGCCCACAGCGACAAGCAGGGCACAGCGCTTGATGAAACCTTGCATGGAGACTCACCCGAAAAATTGTTGTTGTTAGCGGTTTACCAGCTTCGCCGGCAAGGCGATCACCAGGAAGCTGCTGAGAATCAGGCAGCCGGCAAAAAACCACAAGGCCCCTGCGCTGCTGCCGGTGACGTCAATCGCCACGCCCATCAACGAGTTGCTCACCAGGCCTGCGATGTTCGCCAGCGAGCAGGCCAGGGCAAAGCCGGTGGCCGCTGCGGTGCCTTTCAGGAAGGTCGCCGGCAGGCTGAAAAACACCGGCACCGCACCGATGATCGCCGCCGAGGCAATCGCAAACAGCGCCACGGTGGCGA
Organism: Pseudomonas sp. E6002; assembly: GCF_013385565.1. Lineage (NCBI taxonomy): Bacteria > Pseudomonadati > Pseudomonadota > Gammaproteobacteria > Pseudomonadales > Pseudomonadaceae > Pseudomonas > Pseudomonas sp. E6002. The sequence goes on from NZ_JACAPT010000036.1 coordinate 130,965, forward strand.
CCACGTTATGGGTGAAGAACGTACTGGTAGCCATCGCCGCCGCGCCGATGAAGAACGGCACGATGATGTGCCAGCGGCGTTCGCGATGTTTGTCGGAGCTGGCGCCGATCAGCAGCATGCCCAAGAGTGCCGCTACGCTGGGCAGGGCCGTGAGGATGCCGATGTGGAAGGTGTCGGTAATCCCGGCGTTGCGGATGAATGTGGGCATCCAGAACCCCATGGCATAGGCACTGAGCAGGATCGAGAAGTCGATACCGCCGAGCATCCACACCTTGAGGTTGAAGAAGCCGTCGCGGAAGCTGTGTTTGCTGCCGGCACCGTCGGCGTCGTCCTTGCGCAGTTCGCTTTCCAGCAGGGTTTTTTCTTCGGGCGACAGCCACTTGGCTTGCTGATAGGTATTGGGCAGCGCCCAGAAGGTCCACACACCGAGCAGCACGCTGGGCACCGCTTCGATCAGGAACAGCCACTGCCAGCCGCGCAGGCCGGCCATGTTGTCGAAGTGGCCCATGATCCAGCCCGACAACGGGCCGCCGATCACGCTGGACAGCGGCAGGCCGATCATGAACAGGGCGATGATCCGCCCCCGGCGATGGGTGGGAAACCAGGTGGTCAGGTAATACAGCACGCCCGGCAGAAACCCGGCTTCGGCCGCACCCAGCAGGAACCGCAGGATGTAGAACTGGGTGGTGGAGGTGACCAGCATGGTGCAGGCCGACAGCAGGCCCCAGGTGATCATGATGCGGGCGATCCAGATCTTCGCCCCGACCTTTTCCAGGATCAGGTTACTGGGGACTTCGAAGATGATATAGCCGACAAAGAACAGCCCGGCACCGAGGCCGAACGCGGTTTCGCTGAAGTGCAGCTGGTCGAGCATCTGCAGTTTGGCGAAGCCGATATTGATGCGGTCCAGGTAGGCCGCGAGGTAGCAGAAACACAGGAACGGAATCAGCTTCCAGGTGATCTTGTGGTAGAGCGTGTGGACCGGATCGGCGACCGTAGTCGCGGGCGCTGCATTCGCAATGGGCATTGGGGTGTCTCCTGGCGGTGACTTATGGTTTTTATACGGCCGCTTTTTCAGCACTTCGGAGTGCTGTGAAAGCGACTTCCAAAGGCAGTGACAGAAGACTGAGGTGGCCCTGTTGGAGGTGATCAAGTGTGGGAGCGGGCTTGCTCCCACATTCGACTGCATTCCAGCGTGGGCGCTCAGTTTTTTCCGGACCACGCTCTTTGTCGTGGTTCCTGTTGACGCGTTACTGCTCCTTGAACTTGCTCATCGCCTCCTGCTTGCTCACCACGTCGCCGTACTTGCTGTCGATATCGAACAAGTTGGCTTCATGGGGCGCCGGGTGGCGGTCGCCGACGCATTCGCGCACGACGATGGTACGAAACCCGTGTTGCACCGCATCCACTGCGGTGGCCCGGATGCAGCCGCTGGTGGAACAGCCGGCGAGCACCACGGTGTCGATGCCCTGGGCGTGCAGCATCGGGGCCAGGCTGCTGCCGAAAAACGCGCTGGCGTATTGTTTGGTGATGACCACTTCATTGGCCAGGGGCAGCACTTCGGTGCAGAAGGCGGCGAGGGGGTTACCCTCGACCATGTCTTTCATCACCGGGGCCTTTTTTACCCAGATACCGCCGTCGGCGAAATGGCCCGGATGGTAGCGGATATTGGTGTGCACCACGCTGATTCCGTGACGCCTGGCGCAGGCCAGCAGCTCGACGCTTTCGGCCACGGCGATGCGCACTTCGGGGGCAAACAGTGGCGCGCCTTCGGTGGTATAGCCTTGCATGAAGTCGATCATCAGCAGGGCGGATTTTTTGCCGAAGCCGATTCGGTTACCCCAGACGCCCTGGTAGTTGGCGTCGGCGGATTGTTCGCTCATCTTTCAGTCCTCGGTAATGGACAGTGCACATAACCTTGTGGCGAGGGAGCTTGCTCCCGTTGGGCTGCGTAGCAGGCCTGTTTTTTTGGGGGCGCTTCGCACCCCAGCGGGAGCAAGCTCCCTCGCCACAAAAGCGTTTTTAGTAGGCGCCGGAGAGCAGGGCGCCGGCGCCGGGGACGATGGGTTCCAGCTCCAGGGCCTTGAGCATGGCGTAGGTGGTGGCGATGGCGGCGGTGAGTACCGGCAGGCCGGTCTGGGCTTCGACCTTCGCGACCACGGGCAGCGACTGCATTTGTACGCAGGCCGACAGTACGATTACGTCGACACCTTCCAGGTTCATCCCGGCAACAATCGCCGGCAGGTTGGCCGGGTCGTGGCGGGCCACTTCGAGGTTGTCGGGGATTTCCAGGGCGCGCCAGTCCACCACTTCAAAGCCTTCTTCGCGGATGTAGTTCACCACCAGTTCGGTCAGCGGTTTCATGTACGGCGCAACAATGGCGATGCGTTTGGCGCCCATGACTTTAAGGCCTTCGATCAGGGCGCCGGCGCTGGTGATCACCGGGGCGTTGGCGTCGTTGTCGGCGGTGGCCGTGCGCAGGCGTTGCTCGGACTTGCGGTGGTAACCCAGCCCCATGGCCATGATCGCTACCAGGCAGGCGTAGCCCAGCACGTCGACCTTGGCGTCGGACAGTTCGATGGCGCAACGGTCGGACTCACCGTCCATGGCCGCCAGTTCTTCCTTGCGCACTTGCTTCATGCGCATGCGGCTGGAGTGAAAGGTGAAACGTTCCGGGCGGATCGCCTGGCGCGCGTTAAGCATCGCCGGGATCTCGGTTTCCATGGTGGTGTTGGAGCTCGGCACGATCTGGCCGATGCGGTAAGGCTTGAGCATGGTGGTCTCCGTTATGCAGTCAGGGGCTGGCCGAGGAAGTCGCCGAAGGCAGCGAAAAAGCCTTCAAGGTCGTCCCAGGGGATCATGTGTCCTGCATTTGGCACATGGGCGACCTGTAGGGTCGGCTGTAACTGTCGGACTTCCGCGACATCTTCGGCCTGAATTACACCGCCGCGTCCGGCAACAATCAGCAGGGCAGGAGCCTCCAGGTGAGGCAGGTCCTGATGGAAATCGACGGTATGGAAGTCATTGAACGCACGCACGATCGCCGGCTCGTAGCAGGTGTGCAGCCATTCGGCGCGCAGTTGCAGTTGTTCGTCGGTCCAGGTGGCGCAGAAGGCGCGCATCGCCTCCGCATCCATGCCGACCTGGGATTGACGAATCGAATCGACGTACCACGGCAGTTTGCTTGGGTATTCGCGGCGACCCGGGCCGGACATCGGCGGGTCGATCAACACCATGCGGTTGACACCTTGTGGATGGCGCACCGCACTGCGTACGGCAAACCGCGCGCCCATGGAGTGGCCGACCAGGTGATAGCTGTCGAGCTTCAGGGCGTCGGCAAACGCGCCAATGTCATCGGCGCAGGTGTCGGCGCTGTAGTCCAGTTCCGGTCCGGTGGACGACAGGCCGCGACCGCGCACGTCCAGCACGTAGGTGTCGAAGTGCAAACCCAGGCGTTCGGCGACAAAACCCCAGGTAATCGCCGGGCTGGTGATACCGGGAATCAGGATCAGTGCCGGGCCCTTGCCGCCGTAACGTAGGTAATGCTGGCGGATACCATTGGCCTGGACGTTGCCGCCATAGAGAAAGCTGCTCACGCCGCCACCCCCGATTTCAGTTGCTGGGCGTAGAGGTCATAGCCGTAGACCCAGTCCGGATCTTCCTGGGTGCGCAGCCAGGTGTTGGCGTTGGACACGGCCTGCACCCGGGACGCGCGTTCCTTGCGGTTGGCTTCATACAGCTCGAACGCGGTGCGGTAGTCGCCGATCCCTGTTTCCTGCAGGCAGCGCGTCAGCATCGCGGCGTCTTCGATGGCCATGCCGGCGCCCTGAGCCATATGGGGTTTCATCGGGTGGCAGGCATCGCCCAGCAATACCAGGCGACCACGGCTCCACAACGGCAGCGGGTTGCGGTTGCGCAACGGCCATTTGGTCACGCTTTCGGTGGATTCGATCAGGGCCTGGACGGTCGGGTGGTAGCCCTTGAAGGCGTCGAACATCTCCTCCCGGCTGCTGTCGACGAAGGCGCCCTGGAAGTCCCATTCCGGGTGCGGCACGCCGGTGACGTAGTAGTACTCGTCGCGCTTGCCGGTGGTGTAGTAGACCATCATGTGCCGGTCCTCGGTCCACCACTTGATGCAGTCTTCGAACTTCAGGTCGTACTTGGCCAACTGGTCGCCACGGATCAGCGCACGGTGCGCGACCCAGCCGCTGTACAGCGGTTTTTCGGCACCCAGCAGCTCTTCACGAATGCGCGAGTTGATGCCGTCGGCACCGATCACGATGTCGGCGTAGGTTACCTCGCCGTCGGCGAAAGTCAGGCGCACCTGGGTATCGGTTTCTTCAAGGGTTTCCAGGCGCTTGTTGAAGTGCAGGGTGCCGGGCTTGAGGGTGGACATCTGCAGCGCGTGCAGATCGCCGCGATGCACGGTGATGTAGGACGCGCCGTAGCCAGTCAGGGGAATGCGTGACAGGTAGTCGCCGGTTTCACCATCGCGGCTGAACCAGTGCTCGGGGTGCGAACCCATCAGGTCCAGCTGTTTTTCGATGCCCATGCGGCGGAAGATTTTCATGATGTTGGGGCCCATGTGGATCCCGGCACCCAGGCGGGAAAACTCCGGCGCCTGCTCGTAGATGTCCACGTCGAACCCTGCCTGTTGCAGCAGGGTGGCAGCGGCGGCACCGCCAAGGCCGGCGCCGACGATTGCGATTTTTTGTGTGCTTCCCATGGGGCGTGGTCCTCTTTTTCGAATAATGGCCGGCGGCGTCTGTCCGCAAGGTTTTTAAAGTGTATACGCTCAATTTTTCAAATGAAAAGCCCACGCCTGAAAAATTGTTTTTTTGGCCATATCGATCCCCTGTAACCGGTTGTCTCCATATATAACTGGGCTTGTGTGGATTCGTAACGTTTTGGCGTGGCGCTTGCAGTCCATGATGAAATCAGTTCTTATCGTGATTAATTGGCGTATACGCTATAAAAACGCACTAGAGTGAAGCGCCCTGCAAGATCTTGGTGCAGCAGCTGAGGAGACAGGAAATGCCGGTAAGTGATTGCGAACTGACCCAGATGTTTGAGCATGTGTTGAAGCTCTCGAAGGTCGACCCGACCCAGAGCGTCGCCGTGCTCAAGAGCCATTACTCCGACCCGCGCACCGTGCGCGCCGCGATGGACGCTGCGCAGCGCCTGGGGGCCAAGGTGTATGCGGTGGAGTTGCCGTCGTTCAACCATCCCCGGGCGATGGGCAATGACATGACCGCCTACTGTGGCGACACTGCCCTGACCGGCAATATCGCGGCGCAGCGGGCGCTGGAAGCGGCAGACCTGATCGTCGACACCATGATGCTGTTGCACTCGCCGGAGCAGGAACAGATCCTCAAGACCGGCACGCGCATCCTGCTGGCGGTTGAACCCCCGGAAGTGCTGGCGCGCATGCTGCCGACCGAAGAGGACAAAGTGCGCGTGCTGGCCGCTGAAGAACTGCTGAAAAAAGCCCGCTCGATCCACGTCAAATCCCGCGCCGGCAGTGATTTCCGGGCGGCGCTGGGGCAATACCCGTCCGTCACCGAATACGGCTTTGCCGACGAACCGGGACGCTGGGACCACTGGCCGAGCGGCTTCCTGTTCTCCTGGCCCAATGAGGAAACTGCAGAGGGCGTGCTGGTGCTGGATATCGGCGACATCCTGCTGCCGTTCAAGACCTACACCCGGGAGAAAATCACCCTGGAGATCGAGAAGGGCTTCATCACCAGAATCCACGGTGGTTTCGAGGCCGAATACCTGCGCGACTACATGAAATACTTCAACGACCCCGAGGTATATGGCATCTCCCACATCGGCTGGGGCCTGCAGCCACGGGCGCAATGGACGGCCATGGGCCTGCACGACAAGAACGACGGCATGTGCATGGACGCCCGCGCGTTCTACGGCAACTTCCTGTTCTCCACCGGCCCGAACACCGAAGTCGGCGGCACCCGCAAGACGCCGTGCCACATGGACATCCCGCTGCGCAATTGCGACGTCTACCTCGATGATGAGGCCGTAGTCATCGCCGGCGACGTCGTAGCCCCCAAGGCCTCCCTGGCCCACTAAACATCCAATGTGGGAGCGGGCTTGCTCGCGAATGCGGTACGTCAGTCACACATGCGCCACCTGACACACCGCATTCGCGAGCAAGCCCGCTCCCACATTTCAACCGCGTTCCGGCAATGAGATCCTTGAGTCATTTCCACAACCCCGCCATCATGCCACCCCATCGACCACCGCCTTCCCGAGCCCGCCGTGCCTGATTCCTACGTTTTCTCCGAACAAGTCGGCCACCTGCTGCGCAAGGCCTACCAGCGTCACCTGGCGATCTTCCAGCAGAACGTCGGCGACTCCCAGCTCACCGCCGTGCAGTTCGTCACTCTGTGCGCCCTGCGCGATCACGGTGCAAGTTCGCTCACCGAACTGGTCAAGGCCACCGCCGTCGACCAGGCGACCATCCGTGGCATCGTCGAACGCCTCAAGGCCCGCGAACTGATCACCCTCGAACCCGACCCGCAGGACAAACGCAAAGTCGTGGTCAACCTATCCGACTCCGGCGCCGCCCTGGTGCAGCAAACCGTGCCCTGCGCCGCCACCATCACCGAACTGACCCTGAGCAACCTAAACCCCGCCGAACGCGTCGCCGTACTCTTCCTGCTACGTAAAATGATCGAAGACCCCCAAACCTGACCCCGATCCCCTGTGGTGAGGGAGCTTGCTCCCGCTGGACTGCGCAGCAGGCCCATCTTTTGGGGTCGCTTCGCAACCCAGCGGGAGCAAGCTCCCTCGCCACAGCTATTCATCCATCTTCTGGCACCGTTTTTGCTCTACGTTGATGTAGTAACCACTTCACCCGTCAAGTGTGTCGCGAGACCCCAGGTACGCGACGCTTTTTTTTGACTGTTTGATGTAGTGGACACTTCACCAAATCCAACGGGCGAAGCGAATGACCAGCCAGAACATCACGGTAACGCTTGAGGTCAACGGCCACACCAGCGAAGTCAGCGCAATGGCCGACACCCCGCTGTTGCTGATCCTGCGCAATGACCTGCAACTCAACGGCCCCAAATACGGCTGCGGCCTGGGGGAGTGCGGCGCCTGCACGGTGATCATCGACGGCGTGGCTGCACGCTCCTGCGTCTTCCCCCTGTCGGGTGCCGTGGGCCGCAACATCGTCACCCTCGAAGGCCTCGGCACCCGCCAGACCCCGCACCCGGTGCAGCAGGCCTTCATCGATGAACAGGCCGCCCAGTGCGGCTACTGCCTCAACGGCATGATCATGACCGCCAAGGCCTTGCTCGACCGCAATCCCAACCCCAGCGAAGCCGAGGTGCGCAGCGAACTGTCTGGCAACCTCTGCCGCTGTGGCACCCATATCGAAATCCTCCGCGCGGTGCTGCGTGCCGCCCGCCAAATGCCTTGAACGTGGATCGATGACCATGACTGACGCAATCCCTTCCCGTGACCAATGGCTGGCCAAGGCCGGCGTCCTGCTGATCGTCGACGATGTGCTGCCACCTTCGGGGCCGGTAGCCAAAGGCGGCACACCGACGGTCAAGCCCAAGGAACTGGGGCTGTTTATCGCAGTGAACGATGACGGGCTGGTGTACGCCTTCAACGGGCATGTGGACCTGGGCACCGGCATTCGCACCTCCCTGGCGCAGATCGTCGCTGAAGAACTGGACCTGACCATGGACCAGGTGCGCATGGTGCTGGGCGACACCGAGCGTGCGCCGAACCAGGGCGCGACCATTGCCAGCGCAACCTTGCAGATCTCCGCGATTCCGCTGCGCAATGCCGCCGCCGAAGCCCGGCGTTTCCTGCTGGCGCGGGCGGCGCAACGCTGGTCCGTAAATGCTCAAAGTCTCAAGGTCGACGCAGGCGTTATCCGCGGCGAAGACGGGCGCACCATCACTTATGGCGAACTGGTGACGGGCGAGCATGACCAACTGCGCATCAGCGGCGATGCACCGCTCAAGGCCACCGCTGATTACCGCCTGGTGGGCAAGGGCGCAGCCCGGGTGGATATCCCGGGCAAGGCCACCGGCGAACTGACGTACGTGCACGACATGCGCGTGCCGGACATGCTCCACGGTCGGGTGATCCGCCCACCGTATGCGGGCCTGGATTGCGGTGACTTTGTCGGCAACAGCCTGCTGAAGGTCGACGAGTCTTCCATCGCCCATATCCCGGGCATTGTTGCGGTGGTGGTGATCCGTGATTTTGTCGGCGTGGTGGCCTTGCGCGAAGAGCAGGCAATCAAGGCCGCCCAGGAACTGCAGGTGCACTGGAAACCCTGGAACCACCCACTGCCGGACATGAGCGATGTGGAGCAGGCAATCCGCGACAACCCGCGGGTACGCCGCACCGTGCTCGACCAGGGCAACGTCGACGCAGCCCTGGCCGCCGCCAGCCAGCGCATGCCGCGCACCTACCTGTGGCCATACCAGATGCACGGCTCCATCGGCCCGTCCTGTGGCGTGGCGGATTATCAGCCCGGTGGCAGCCGCATCTGGTCGGGCAGCCAGAACCCGCACCTGCTGCGGGCCGACCTGGCCTGGTTGCTGGAATGCCCGGAAGAGTCCATCGACGTGATTCGCATGGAGGCCGCCGGCTGCTACGGCCGCAACTGCGCCGATGATGTATGCGCCGACGCCTTGCTGCTGTCGCGTGCGGTGGGCAAGCCGGTGCGGGTGCAACTGACCCGCGAACAGGAGCACCTGTGGGAGCCCAAGGGCACCGCGCAATTGATGGATGTCGACGGCGGCCTGAACGCCGACGGCAGCATCGCCGCCTATGACTTTGAAACCAGCTACCCGTCCAACGGCGCGCCCACCCTGGCGCTGCTGTTGACCGGCCGGGTCGAGCCGGTGGCGGCGATGTTCGAGATGGGCGACCGCACCTCGATCCCGCCCTACGACATCGCGAACATGCGCGTCACCATCAACGACATGGCGCCGATCGTTCGCGCCTCGTGGATGCGCGGTGTGTCGGCGTTGCCCAACACCTTCGCCCATGAATCCTATATCGACGAACTGGCGTTTGCCGCCGGGGTTGATCCGGTGGAGTACCGCCTGCGTTACCTGAAGGACGAGCGCGCCATCGACCTGGTGAAATCCACCGCCGAACGCGCCAACTGGGCACCGCGCACCGCGCCGATGCAAACCGCGAATGAGGACCACCTGCTGCGTGGTCGGGGCTTTGCCTACGCGCGCTACATCCACAGCAAGTTTCCCGGCTTCGGCGCGGCGTGGGCGGCGTGGGTCGCGGACGTGGCCATCGACAAGCAGACCGGCGATGTCTCGGTGACGCGGGTGGTGATCGGGCATGACTCGGGGATGATGATCAACCCCGCAGGGGTGCAGCATCAGATCCACGGCAATGTGATCCAGTCCACCAGCCGTGTGCTCAAGGAACGCGTGACCTTTGAAGAGTCGACCGTGGCGAGCAAGGAGTGGGGCGGTTATCCGATCCTGACCTTCCCGGAAGTGCCGCAGATCGACGTACTGATGATGCCGCGCCAGGACCAGCCCCCGATGGGCGCCGGTGAGTCGGCCTCGGTGCCCAGCGCGGCGGCGATTGCCAATGCGATCTATGACGCCACCGGCATCCGTTTTCGCGAGCTGCCGATTACTCCCGAGCGGGTATTGGCGGCGCTGAATGCAGGCACCCTGGGCGAGCCGGCGAAGTCCCCGGAAAAGCGCCGCAAATGGTTGTTCGGCTCATTGTTCGCCGCCTTTGGCGCGGTGCTGGGCATGGCTGCTACCGCGTGGCCGTTTCACAGCGAAATTGCCCCGATTGCACCGCCCAGTGCAGGCACCTGGTCCAAGGCCACCCTGGAGCGTGGGCGCTTGCTGGCCGCCGTGGGGGATTGCGCGGTGTGCCACACGGCACCGGGCGGTGCCACCAATGCCGGCGGGCTGGCGATGCATACGCCGTTCGGCACCCTTTACAGCAGCAACATCACCCCGGATGAGAAAACCGGGATTGGCAACTGGTCCTACCCGGCGTTCGAGCGGGCGATGCGCGACGGCATTGGCCGCGACGGGCGCAACCTGTACCCGGCGTTTCCCTATACGGCGTTTCGCAATATCAACGATGCCGACATGCAGGCGCTGTATGCCTACCTGATGTCCCAGGCGCCGGTGAGCCAGGCACCGGTGCCGAACGCGATGAAGTTTCCGTTCAATATCCGGCCGTTGATGGCCGGCTGGAATGCGCTGTTCCTGCGCCGTGGGGAAATCAGCGTGCAGCCCCGGCGCAGCGAGCAATGGAATCGTGGCGCTTACCTGGTCAACGGTTTGGGGCACTGCGCGGCGTGCCATTCGCCGCGCAACCTGATGGGGGCGGAGAAGGGCGGCAATGCGTTCCTCGCGGGCGGCAGGGTGGACGGTTGGGAAGCGCCGGCCTTGAATGGCTTGTCCAAGGCGCCGACGCCGTGGACCGAAGACCAATTGTTCAGCTACCTGAGCACTGGTTATTCCGATGCCCATGGCGTGGCAACGGGGCCGATGGGACCGGTCGTGACTGAACTGGCGAAACTGCCCAAGACCGACATCCGCGCGATGGCGGTATACCTGGCTTCGCTGAACGACAGCGGCGCCGCCGAAGCGCAGGTGGTGGCAGCTGCGACGGTGCCCAATGCCAATGGGCGACGGGTATTCGAAGGTTCATGCAAGGCCTGCCATGCCGACGGACAGGGCCCGAAGCTGTTCGGCGTCAGCCCGTCACTGGCGACCAATACCAATGTGCACAGCGATCAACCGGACAACCTGATCAAGGTGATTTTGCAAGGGATCAGCACTCCGGCGACCAAGGATCTGGGTTACATGCCGGCGTTCAAGGACAGTTTGTCGAACACCCAAGTGGCGGAGTTGGCCGCCTACCTGCGCGGGCGCTTCGCACCCCATGCACCGCAGTGGGAAGGCCTGGAGCAAACCGTGGCACACCTGCGAGCCAATCCCGGTACCCATTGATTCACACGGTCAAAAAATGTGGGAGCGGGCTTGCTCGCGAAAGCGGTTCGTCAGTCGCCAAATATATTGACTGATACACCGCATTCGCGAGCAAGCCCGCTCCCACATTTAGATCCAGGTTCTACCGTTGGATGGGCGGTGTCACGCATACCCCGCGCAACACCAGATCACTGATAAACCCCAGCCAATCCCGCTGCTGGGTCTTATCCGCCAAATCCTCCCCCAAAAACGAACTCAGCGTGTGCTGGTTGGAGTTATAGAAGTAGCACAACGAAGCAATCATCAAGTACACATGCTTGATGTCCACATCTTCACGAAACAGCCCTTGGGCCTGGCCCGCCTCAATGATCGGCCGCAACACCCCAACCGCCTCCCCGGACAACCGCCGCAGTTCACCCGACTGCTTCGCATGCTTGCCCTGGTGCAGGTTCTCGATGCTCAGGATCGCCACAAACTCGGGATGCTTGACGTAGTAATTCCAGATAAACCCCACCAGCGCCTGCAACGCTTGCACCGGTGCAGTCAGGTCGAGCTTGAGCTTGCTTTCGGCCTTGTTGAACTGTTCATAGGTGTGCTCCAGCACACACACAAACAGGTGCTCCTTGCTGCCGAAGTAGTAATACAACATGCGGTCGTTGGAGTCGGCCTCGCGGGAAATGCTTTCCACACGCCCGCCGGAATAGCCGTCGCGGGTGAAGACCTTGACCGCCGCCTGGAGAATCCGCGCGCGGGTCTGGTCGGCTTGCTGGGCGCGGATACCGGTCTTCTTGATCACCATCGAAAAGCCTCTGCTGCGCGGCGTAAAGGCCCGGAATATAGCATGGGTATTATTCCGTTACCGACAGGCTCTGTCACAAACGCGGCATAACGCTGGGGCTTGGATCGGAAACGTATTACTTTCGAGTTCTTCTAATAAACAGAGTAGCCAGGGATGAAATACCAACCGTTTACCCGAACTTTGATTGTCTCCGCGCTGGTGCTGACTGTCAGCGGCGTGCAGGCGGCTTCCCAGGCCCCGGTGGCTGGCGAAAATGGCATGGTGGTCACCGCCCAGCATCTGGCGACCCATGTGGGCGTGGATGTGCTCAAGGCCGGTGGCAATGCCGTGGATGCGGCGGTGGCGGTGGGCTACGCCCTGGCCGTGGTGTACCCGGCGGCCGGCAACCTGGGCGGCGGTGGGTTCATGACCGTGCAACTGGCCGACGGCCGCAAGACCTTCCTCGATTTCCGCGAAAAAGCCCCGCTGGCCGCGACCGCCGACATGTACCTGGACAAGGACGGCAACGTGGTCCCGGACCTCAGCTCCAAGGGCCACCTGGCGGTCGGCGTTCCCGGCACTGTGTCGGGCATGGAACTGGCGCTGAGCAAATACGGCACCCTCAAGCGCGCCCAGGTCATCGCCCCGGCGATCAAGCTGGCCGAAGACGGTTTTGCCCTGGAGCAGGGCGATGTCGACCTGCTGCACACCGCTACTGACGAATTCAAGAAAGACAAAGACCTGCGCGGCATCTTCCTGCACGGAGGCGAGCCGATGCTGGTGGGCCAGAAGCTGGTGCAGAAAGACCTGGCGAAAACCCTGCGGGAAATCTCCGCCAAGGGCACCGATGGCTTCTACAAAGGCTGGGTAGCCAAGGCGATTGTGGATTCCAGCCAATCAGGCAAAGGCATCATCACCCAGGCCGACCTGGACAAATACAAGACCCGCGAACTGGCGCCCATCGAGTGTGACTACCGTGGCTACCACGTGGTGTCCGCACCACCACCGAGCTCGGGCGGGGTGGTCATTTGCGAAATCATGAACATCCTCGAAGGCTACCCGATGGCCGACCTCGGCTATCACTCGGCCCAGGGCCTGCACTACCAGATCGAAGCCATGCGCCACGCGTACGTCGACCGCAACAGCTACCTCGGCGACCCGGACTTCGTGCAGAACCCGGTCGAGCACCTGCTGGACAAGGATTACGCCGCCAAACTGCGCGCTGCCATCGACCCGCAGAAGGCCGGGATCTCCCAGGACATCAAGCCGGGCGTTTCGCCCCACGAAGGCAATAACACCACCCACTACTCCATCGTCGACAAGTGGGGCAACGCGGTCTCGGTGACCTACACCCTCAACGACTGGTTCGGCGCGGGCGTGATGGCGAGCAAGACCGGGGTGATCCTCAACGACGAAATGGACGACTTCACCTCCAAGATCGGCGTGCCGAACATGTACGGCCTGGTGCAGGGCGAAGCCAACGCCATTGCTCCGGGCAAGACGCCGCTGTCGTCCATGAGCCCGACCATCGTCACCAAGGATGGCAAGGCGGTGATGGTGGTGGGTACGCCGGGTGGCAGCCGTATCATCACGGCCACGTTGCTGACCATCCTCAACGTGATCGACTACAAGATGAACATCCAGGAAGCCGTGGACGCCCCGCGCTTCCACCAGCAATGGCTGCCTGAGGCGACCAATATCGAACGCTTTGCCCTGAGCCCCGACACCCAGAAAATCCTCGAAGGCTGGGGCCACAAGTTTGCCGGCCCGCAGGACGCCAACCACCTGGCGGCGATCCTGGTAGGCGCGCCGTCCCTGGACGGCAAGCCGGTGGGCAATAACCGTTTCTATGGGGCCAACGACCCTCGGCGCAATACCGGGTTGTCGCTGGGCTACTAAAGCCCGCGGATCAGCTCCAGCACCTCGGCCTTCTTCAGCGGGTGCTTCAGGCGTTGCGAGAGCAGCGCCATGGCCCGCTGATGTTCACAGGCAACTACCGCTTCCACTTCGTCGCCCTGGCAGAGCAGGGCGATGAAGTCGTGGCGCTGCAGGTCGCCTTCCACGTGGAGCTGATTCCAGTGGCGGGGGTGGCCCAGCAGTTCAAAGGTCTTGCCGAAGTGATACGTCCAGAAGAACGGCACATCGGCAAACACCTGTTGTGCGCCCAGCATATTGCGCGCCGCCAGCACCCCGAGTTGCTGCGCCACACGCCAGTGTTCGATGCGCACGGGTTGGCCGTTCCATGGAAAGGTCACCATATCGCCCGCCGCCCATAGTCCGGGCGCGACAGACAAACCGGCATCGGCTTTCAGCGACTGGTCCTCGGCTTTTTCCAGCCCCTCGACAAACCCCGTGGCAGGCGTGACGCCGACGCCTATCAGTACCAGGTCTGCGGCCAATCTGTGGCCGTTTTTCAGCACCACCGTCGTCACGTCCATGTGGCCTTCCAGGCGTGCAGGCTCGCTGGCGGTGTGGAATATCACGCCGTTGGCTTCATGCAATTGGCGCAGTGAGGCACCGATGCGCTTGCCCAGTTGGGCCGCCAGCGGAATCTCGTGACGGCCCACCACCTGCACCGTCAACCCGCGCTTGCGTAAGGCGGACGCGGCTTCCAGGCCGATAAAACTGTCGCCGATGATCACTGCGCACGAGCCCGGTTGAGCCGCCTTGACGATACGCGCCGCATCGTCCCGGGAGCGCAACACGAACACGTTGTTGAGTACGGTGCCCGGAATATCCAGCGGCCTGGCTTTGCCGCCGGTGGCCAGCAGTGCGGCGTCGTAGTCGAAATGGCGACCGTCCGCAAGCTCGAGGCGCTTGGCTTGAGGGTCGAGATGGCGCACTTCGCCGTGGATTCGCGACGCGTGGCAGGTGGCCTCGTCCAGCAAGGGCGGTGTTTCCTGCGGCGGCATCTCGCCGCAGATGACGAATTTGCTCAGGGCGGTGCGGTCGTAGGCGGGGTCCTGTTCCTGGTCGATCCACAACAACCGGCCGCTGAAACCCTTGCGGCGCAGCGTGGCCACGGCTGCCGAACCGGCTGCACCGGCGCCAATCACGATAAAGCAGCGCGAATCGTTGGTGTGCGGGGCAACGGGCGAGGGCAGTGCCTCGTCGCCCACACTGACCACGCCGTCGTGAATCTCCACCGGGTACTGCTTGAGCTGCACCAGCGCGGGCGGCTCGCAGACCTGGCCGTCATCCACCCGGAAGGCCGCCTTGTGCCACGGGCAAATGATCCTCCCGTCACAGACCACGCCTTGCTCCAGGGGCGCCCCGGCGTGGGGGCAATCCGCCTGATAGGCACGAACCTCGCTACCCGAACGCACCAGCAGGATGTGATGGGCGGCGGTTTCAACACGAACGCCACGGTCTTCGGGCAAGTTGATCAAGCGGGCAACGATGCGCATGTTCATAGGCCAATCTCCTTTTAAGGATTGACCTGTGCCCCAGGTAGAGGACTGCGTTGACCCGATAACCGGTCTTCAGCCCTGCGTGCCAGAGCGTTGAAAGTGGGCCATGCCTAACGAGCGGTGCATGAAAATCGTCCCCGCCGGTCAATCCAGCAGTTGTTCCACAGCTGAAAAGGCCTGGTCCTGGCGTGCTTGCCAATCCCCACGGATGACCCGTAGCGGTAGATGATGTTGCTCCAGCCAGTCACGACTGGCCTGGAAAAACGCCAGGCGATCGGCAAACTCCGGCTGGCAGCGCTGGCCATCGGCGGTCCACTCCACGTCTTCCGGCGACAGCAGCAGGTGCAGGTCGTAGTGGCGGGCGAGCAGTTCGCTGTCGAGCCACGCCGGGTAGTCGCCAAACAGGGTCTGGCTCCACAGCTTGTTGGTCAGCAGGTTGGTGTCGAGGATCAGCAACGCCGGCTGCGCGGCGCGGGCGGCATCTTCCCAGGCCAACTGGCCCCGGGCGATCTCCGGGATATCCGCCAGGGTGGTATCGCGCTGGTGGTGGTCGATGAAATAACGCACGTATTCGCCCACCATCACCCCGCCAAAATGTGCCTGCAACTGGGCGGCCAGCCAGCTTTTACCGCTGGATTCCGGACCGGCCAGTACCACCACCTTCATGCGTGCAACGCCGGGTCGGCGCGCCATTCACGCCAGCCCTGCACCGCGATCACGGTGAACAAGGCGTAGAGCGCGGCGGTGAGGTACAGGCCTTTGTAGAGAAACAGCCCGACGAAGATCACATCCACGGTGATCCACAACGGCCAGCACTGCACGCGTTTTTGCGCCATCCACATCTGCGCCACCAGGCTGAAGCCGGTCAGGGCCGCGTCCAGCCAGGGTTGGGCGGCGTCGGTCCAGTGGGCCATGGCTGCGCCCAGCAACAGGCTGCCCACAGCACCCACAGCCAGGCCTTGCAGGATCGGTTGCAGGCCCAGGCTGGTGACTTGCCGGCCCTGCTTGACCTCACCGGCGCGGGTCCACTGCCACCAGCCGTAGAGTTGCAGGGCGGCGTAGATCACTTGCAGGAGCATGTCGGAGTAGAGCTTCACATCGAAGAAGATCCAGGTGTACAGCAGCACCATCACCAGGCCGATGGGCCAGCACCACGGGTTCTGTTTAACCGTCAACCAGACAGCGATCACCCCCAGGGCGGCGGCAAACAGTTCAAGCCCGGACATGGCGGTTCCTTGGGGGAGTCGAAGAGGGCGCTGATTGTAACCAATGTGGGAGCGGGCTTGCTCGCGAATGCGGTGAGTCAGCCAACAAATTTGGCACAGATACACCGCATTCGCGAGCAAGCCCGCTCCCACATTTGAGCGGCGTCAGACCTTGAATTGGCGCAGAAGGCTGTCGAGTTGTTCGCTCAGGCCTTTCAAGTGCGCACTCGCGACGCT
The DNA here is from genome assembly GCF_013385565.1 of Pseudomonas sp. E6002. NCBI lineage: Bacteria > Pseudomonadati > Pseudomonadota > Gammaproteobacteria > Pseudomonadales > Pseudomonadaceae > Pseudomonas > Pseudomonas sp. E6002. The sequence continues at coordinate 147,571 of NZ_JACAPT010000036.1, forward strand.
GGACTGCTGCGCCGCCAGCGCGGTGCTGTGGGACAAGCCGGCTGCCTGGGTGACGTTCTGGTTGATGTCTTCCACCACATGCGCCTGCTGCAACGTGGCACTGGCAATCGAGGCGTTCAGCCCGTTGAGATTACGCAGCGCCTGGCCGATGGCAGTCAGGCTCGCTCCCGCCTGGCCTGCTTGTTCGATGGTCAGTTGCGAGGCCTGGTGGCTGTCGCTGATGACCTTGACCGCTGCCTCCGAATGGCCTTGCAGGCGCTCGATCATCGCCTGGATCTCTGCCGTGGATTTTTGCGTGCGCTGGGCCAGCAGCCGTACTTCGTCGGCCACCACCGCAAAACCACGGCCTTGCTCCCCGGCGCGGGCCGCTTCGATGGCGGCGTTGAGGGCCAGCAAGTTGGTCTGGTCGGCAATCGAGCGGATCACTTCCAGCACGCCGCCAATCTGCGTGCTTTCAGTCGACAGCGTCCGGATCACCTCCACGGCCTGGCTGATGGTGCCGGAGAGCTGGTCGATCCGTTGCAGGCTGCCATCGATATTGAGCTGGCCCTGTTCGGCCTGCACCTGGGCATCGCGCATTTCGCTGGCGGCATGCTCGGCATTTTTGGCCACGTCCTGTACGCCATAGGTGACTTCATTGATCGCCGTCGCCACCAGTTCCATCTGCTGCGATTGCTGTTGGCTGCGGTCATGGGCATCGCTGGCGTTGCTGCCCAGCTCGGTGGACGACTGGCCCAAGGCGTTGGCGCAGGTCTGCAACTGGCCTACCACCTGCCGCAGCTTGGCGGTAAAGCTGTTGAAGTGCCGCGACAATTGAGTGACTTCATCCTGGCCATGGGTGTCGAGGGTGCGGGTCAGGTCGCTTTCGCCACTGGCGATATTGGCCATCGCATTCACTGCCTGCTGCAACGGGCGCACGATGCTGCGGGCGATCAGCACCACCAGCAGGGCCATGATCAGCGCGATCACCAGGCCAACCACCGAGGCTTTCCACACCTGGCCGCGGAACTCGCCTTGCACGTCATCGACATACACGCCGGAACCGATGATCCAGCCCCAGGGTTCGAACAGCTGTATATAGGAGGTCTTGGCCACCGGCGCATCGGCGCCGGGCTTGGGCCAGCGGTAATTCACCATCCCGGCGCCCTTGGCCTTGGCCAGGATCACGAACTCGTTGAACACCGCAAAGCCGTCCGGGTCACGGATGGCCGAAAGGTTCTGGCCGTCGAGCTTGGGGTTGGCCGCGTGCATGATCATCACGGGCGTGAGATCGTTGATCCAGAAGTAGTCGTCCTTTCCGTAGCGCAAGCCACGTACCGCGCTCAAGGCTTGCTTCTGCGCCGCTTCACGGCTCAGGACGCCACTGGTTTCGAGGCTGTGATAATAAGTCAGGATCCCGCTGGCGGTTTGCACCACGCGCTGGGTCTGCTCACTCTTGGCCTGGTACAGGTCGCCATGAATCTGCTTGAGCATAAGCAGGCCGAGGGTTAGCAGCATCAGCACGGCGACGATCAGGATCAGCCAGAGGCGCCGGCTGATAGACATATTGCGCAAACTGTTCATGGTCCTGTCACTCCGTGTTCTTATAATTTTGGGTGCTGCATCGACATTTCCGGCTTGTCTGATAGGCTTTCGGCCCAGAATCAAAAAACCTGAGTCCTGCCTGATTTTTCACGGAATTTTCGCAGTTCGGCCTTGATTATTTGCGCTGTGCTTGCAGCGCACTCTTCGTTAGTGAACGTCTAAAAAATATCAACGAGGCATGCCGTGGGCATGACCTTTGGGGGAATCGATGGATCTTTGGACCGCCGTACAGGCACTGATACTCGGCGTTGTAGAGGGGCTGACGGAGTTTTTGCCGATCTCCAGTACCGGGCACCAGATTATCGTGGCCGACTTGATCAACTTCGGTGGCGAACGCTTTGAAGCGTTCAATATCATCATCCAGCTGGGCGCGATCCTGGCGGTGGTGTGGGAGTTTCGACGCAAGATCCTCGACGTGGTCATTGGCTTGCCGACCCAGCGCAATGCCCAGCGTTTCACCGTCAACCTGATCATTGCCGTATTGCCGGCGGTGGTGCTGGGGGTGATTTTCGCCGACCTGATCAAACACTACCTGTTCAACCCGATCACCGTTGCGGCGGCGTTGGTGGTGGGCGGCGTCATCATGTTGTGGGCCGAGCGCCGCCAGCATGAAGTGCACGCCGAAACCGTCGACGACATCACCTGGAAGGACGCGATCAAAGTCGGCTTCGCCCAGTGCCTGGCCATGATCCCGGGCACCTCGCGCTCGGGCGCTACCATCATTGGCGGCCTGTTGTTCGGCCTGTCACGCAAGACCGCCACCGAGTTCTCGTTCTTCCTGGCGATGCCGACCATGGTCGGCGCAGCGGTGTATTCGGGCTACAAGTACCGTCACCTGTTCCAGCCGGATGACCTGCCGGTGTTTGCCATCGGCTTTGTCACCTCGTTCATCTTCGCGATGATCGCGGTCAAGGCGCTGCTCAAGTTCATCGCCAGCCACAGCTACGCGGCGTTCGCCTGGTACCGGATCGCCTTCGGCCTGGTGATCCTGGCCACCTGGCAGTTCGGCTGGATCGACTGGTCGGCCGTCAAGCCATGATCATCCAGCATCCGCGCTTCAAGGCGTTGGTGTTTGCACTGTTGTGCGCCGCGCCGCTGTTTGGTGCGGCGCTGCTGGGGTACCGCGGGGTTTCGCTGATCCCGCTGGTGGCCTATGGCGTGGTCAGCGTGGTGGCGTTCCTGCTGTACTGGAGCGACAAGCGCAAGGCTCGCGAAGACAGCTGGCGCACCCCGGAAAACGTCCTGCACGCGGTGGAGCTGGCAGGCGGTTGGCCGGGGGCGTTGATTGCCCAGCAGGTGTTCCGCCACAAGACGCGCAAGGTGTCTTATCAGGTGGTGTTCTGGCTGATCGTGTTGCTGCACCAGGTGTTCTGGATTGATCAGCTGTTCCTGGGTGGCACGCTACTCTCGATCTTCTAGCAACAAGCCGACCTGCGTGCGCTTGGGCAGCTTGCTCACCACCAACTGGTGGGAGCGCTGCAACAGGCCACGCAGTTCCTCGGCGCCCAGCGGGTAGGGCGTTTCCATGATGATCCACTGCGCCCGCGCCAGGTACGGCGCCGGGTGGATGCCGGGGCGATCCACATGGCCCAGGAACAGCTCCTTGTCGACCTTGAAGGCCAGCGAGTCGCCCCGCAGGTTCTGCAAGGCAAACATCTTGTTGCCGGCAATCGAAAACACCCGCACGCCACCCCATTTGTAATCTTCCCGCGCGCCGGGCAAGCCCAGGCAAAACGTGGCGACTTGTTCTTCGGTCATTCTCATAGCAAACGGTCTCCGCAACCTTTGAAGGCGTTATCCAGGTGGTCGATCCAGGCCCGCACGGCTGGCAACACGCCGCGCCGATGTGGGTACACCGCCTGCAACCAGCCGCCCGGCAATGACCATTGCGGCAAGAGCTGCACCAACTGGCCGTTGGCCAATTCCTCCTCGCAATACATCATCGGCAGCACGGTAAACCCCAGGCCGACGAGGGCGCAGGCCTTGCGTACCAGGAAATCATCGATCCCCAGCCGCGCTTCCATCACCAGGTCGTGGCTGCTGCCCTCCGGGCTGAGCATGCGGAAGTGCACCATGCGGTCTGCTTCCAGGGCGCCCAGCACCGGCAGTTGCTTGAGGTCTTCCAGGGTGTCGATCTGCCGCTCACGCACAAAGTCGGGGCTGGCGACAATCGCGGTCTGGGCCTGGCGCAGGCGCTTGGTCACCAGCAGCGGGTCTTCATCCCCAAGCTCGCGCACGCGCAAGGCCACATCAATGCCTTCGGCCACCAGGTCGACGCGGCGGTTGACCAGGTTCATCTCCAACTGCACCAGCGGGTTGGCGGTGAGAAACTCCGCCACCACGGTCTGCAGGAATTGGTGAGCCAGGCCCACGGGGCTGCTGACCCGCAGCCGACCGCGGGGTTCGCTGGACATGCTGGCCACTGCCTCGTCGGCCATTTCCGCCTCCAGCAGCATTGCCTGGCAGTGGCGCAGGTAGCGTTCACCCACGGCGGTGAGGGTCAGTTGGCGGGTGGTACGTTGCAGCAAGCGGGCGCCGAGGCGTTCTTCCAGCTCGGCAATGCGCCGCGACAGCCGCGACTTGGGAATCCCCAGCAGTCGCCCGGCAGCGGCGAAACCGCCGGCTTCCACCACCTTGGCGAAGTAGTAGAGGTCATTCAGATCTTGCATGGTCGGCCTATTGTCCTGTCAGTGGGACGAATAATCGCATATTGCCTGACTAATCGCTGATTGGTTTCATCTGTAGGCTTATTTCCATTCCGTCGCCCTTGGCGATGCTTACTTGGAGATTAACCATGAAACTGTTGCATATCGATTCCAGCATCCTCGGCGACAACTCGGTCTCCCGTCAGTTGAGCGCAGGTGTCGTCAAGACCTGGCAGGCGGCCGAGCCAGGCGTTGAAGTGACCTACCGTGACCTGGCCAGCGAAGGCATCAACCACTTTTCCGGCGTGACCCTGGGTGCACTGGGCACCGCTGCCGAGCTGCGTGATGCCGTACAGAAACATGAAGCCGAGCTGAGCGCCAACACCCTCGCCGAATTCCTCGCGGCCGACGCCATCGTCCTGGCTGCGCCGATGTACAACTTCACCATCCCGACCCAACTCAAGGCCTGGATCGACCGTATCGCCGTCGCCGGCCAGACATTCCGCTACACCGAAAACGGTCCTGAAGGCCTGGCCGGTGGCAAGAAAGTCATCATCGTGTCGACCTCCGGCGGCCTGCACGTTGGCCAGCCTACCGGTGTGGCTCACGAAGACTACCTGAAAGTACTGCTGGGCTTCCTCGGCATTACCGACATCGAAATCGTCCGCGCCCACGGCCTGGGCTATGGCGATGAAGTGCGCAGCAAGGCGATCAGCGACGCCAACGCAGTGATCAACGAACAATTGTTCGCCGCAGCGTAAGACTTGTGTAAATTTTGCTGTTCCTCGATATCAATCTGATTCGAGGCGCCTAAACTCTGTATTCTGCTCGCCTGAAAAGCGATCGGAGTACGGAGTTTTTTCGTTTACCCGCTGTCACTACTTTGGCCCAGGTTATGCACGCATGGGTAAACCCTGCCAGTCCGAGCGCCTGAACCATGGATACTTCAACAGCTACGCGGGCTTACGCAACAAAGGTGGACATCCCCATGATGCGTCTTTGTGCAGTCTTGGTTCTCTCCCTGCTCGGCGGCCTGATTTCAGTGCAAGCCGCGCCCGCGCCGCACCCCCATTGGAGTGTGGGCTTCCACCGCATGACCTTTCTCGACCCGCTGGATCTGCAGCCGATGAAAGCCGTCGCGTTCTACCCGTCCACCGGCCTGGAACACACCACTCAGGTGGGCGCTTATCACATCGCCGCCACTGAAGACTCGAAAATCGCCATCGGTCGCTTTCCGATGCTGATGCTGTCCCACGGCAATACCGGCACGCCCCTGGCCCTGCACGACCTCGCCACCTCCCTGGCGCGCAAGGGGTTTGTGGTGGTGGCGGTGCTGCACCCTGGCGACAACTATAAGGATCACAGCCGGCTGGGCACCTTGAGCAACCTGTACGGGCGCCCGATCCAGATTTCCGAAGCGATCACCGCCACCCTCGGCGACCCGATGCTGTCGCCATTCGTCAACGTCGACCAGGTAGGCGTCATCGGTTATTCGGCCGGTGGCGAAACCGCGCTGATCCTCGCCGGCGCCAAGCCGGACCTCGACCGCCTGCGCCGCTACTGCCAGCAACGCCCGGAAGATCGCGACGCCTGCACCACCAAGGGCGAGTTGATCGTCGACCGCGACGACCTGCAACCGCAGGCCGACCCGCGTATCCATGCCTTGATGTTGATGGCGCCGTTGAGCCTGATGTTTGGCCGCCACACCCTGGCGGACGTGCATGTACCGGTGCTGCTCTACAGCGGCGACGGCGACAAGCTGGTGGCCGTGGACAAGAACGCCGAGGCCCTGGCGCGCAAACTGCCGGAGCCGCCGGACTTCAAGCTGCTGGCCGGGGCAGGGCACTTTGTGTTCATGGCGCCTTGCGACGAGAGCCAACTGGCCGCGATGCCCGCCATGTGCACCGATGCCGACGGGGTTGACCGTGAAAGCATACACCGCGACCTGATTTCCGAGGCCGGGCGGTTCTTTAATCACACCCTCGGGCAATCCACCCGGGCGGGCTTGCAGACGGCTGATCAGTAAGCGCGGCGCTTGAGCAGCAACGTCAGGCCCAGGCCGGTGACCGAGAGCAGGGCGGCGCAGAAGAAGATCCACGAGTAGCCCAGGTTCAGCGCCACCGCACCCATCACCGGCCCGGCAATGGCCAGCGCCAGGTCAAAAAACACCGCATATGCACTCAACCCGGCGCCCCGGCTGCTGTTGGGCACCTGCTTGATCGCCTCCACGCCCAGCGCCGGGTACACCAGCGACAAACCAAAGCCGGTCAGCCCGGCGCCGATCAAGGCCACGCCGGTGGACGGTGCCAGCCACAGCAGCGTCAGGCCCAGGGTTTCGATGGTCATGCAGGCAATCGCCGCGGTGAAGCCGCCGAAGCGGTTGATGGCAGAGATAAACACCAGCCGTGACAGGATGAAACACACGCCAAATACCGTCAGGCACCAGGCGGCGCCCGTCCAGCCACGGCTCAAGTAGTAGAGGGTGATAAACGTGGTGAGGGTGCCGTAGCCAATCGATGCCAGACACAGGCTGGCGCCGAACGGCGCGATACGCCCGAATACCGCCCAGAAGGGCAGCCGCTCGCCGCGCACCACGGGCACCGAAGGTTTGTTGCGAATCAGCAGCAGGCCCAGGGCGGAAAGTGCCGTAAGGGCGATTCCGAGGCTGGTGTAGCCGTAGTCGGCAACCATCACCACCCCAAGCGGTGCACCAATGGCAATCGCACCGTAGGAGGCGATGCCGTTCCACGAGATCGATCGTGCCGTATGTTCGGCACCGACCGCGCCCATGCACCAACTGATGGTGCCGACGCCGATCAGGCCCTGCGCGACGCCGAGTAACAGCCGGCCGACAATCAATATGCCGAGGCTCAGCAACGGCAGGCTTTGCACCAGCGTGGCGATGAACGTCAGCACCCCGCTCAGCAGAATCCCGCTCAGGCCCAGCACGATAGCGCGCTTGGTGCCCACGTTGTCCGACATGCGCCCCGCCATGGGGCGGCTGAGCAGCGTGGCCAGGTATTGCGAGCCGATGGTTATCCCGGCGACCACCGCGCTGAAACCCAGCTCACCGTGGACATAGCCGGGGATGACGGCAATCGGCAGGCCGATACAGATAAACGCGATAAACGTGTAGAAAACGATGGAGACGATCTGCAGGGTGATCGACAAGGAACTGGGGGTGGCGGGCTGTGTGGCAGGCATGGGGACTCGTTCGCGGGCGGGCGGTGAGGGCATCATGGCAAGGGCTTGGGGTAAAAGGAAGCAGGCTAACTATATTTGATGATATTGCGGCCCGTGCCTATCCGGCTTTGGATCCATGGGGCCTCCCTGGCCCGGGACGACTAAAGCGGACGCGGTAAAGTGTGGGAGCTGTCGAGCTGTAGCAAGGCTGCGAAGGCGGCGGCATGGTCAATAAAGATGTTGCCTGGCACACCGCTATCGCGGCCTCGCTAAAGCTCGACGGCTCCCACAGAAAAGCAGAGCCATATCCCAAAAAAAAGCCCCATCACACTGGACGGGGCTTTCGCATTTCAAACTACCGGCGGCTCTTAGAAAACCACACCCTGACTACGCAGGTAATCGTCATAAGTCCCGCTGAAGTCGATCACCCCACTCGGGCTCAGCTCGATGATGCGGGTGGCCAGGGACGACACAAACTCCCGGTCATGGCTGACAAAGATCAGCGTACCCGGGTAGTTCTCCAACGCCAGGTTCAGCGCCTCGATGGACTCCATGTCCAAGTGGTTGGTCGGCTCATCCATGATCAGCACGTTCGGCTTTTGCAGGATCAGCTTGCCGAACAGCATGCGACCTTGCTCGCCACCGGAAATCACCTTCACCGACTTCAGGATCTCGTCGTTGGAGAACAGCATGCGGCCCAGGGTGCCGCGAACCACTTGCTCGCCTTCCTTGGTCCAGCGGCCCATCCAGTCGAACAGGTTGGACTCGTCTTCGAAGTCCGAAGCATGGTCCTGGGCGTAATAGCCCAGTTCAGCCGCGTCGGTCCACTTGACCGTACCGGCATCCGGGGTCAGTTCGTTGACCAGGGTACGCAGCAGGGTGGTCTTGCCGATACCGTTCGGGCCAATGATCGCCACGCGCTCGCCGGCTTCAACCTGGAAGCTGAAGTCCTTGAACAGCGTCTTGCCGTCAAAGCCCTTGGCCATGCGATCGACGATGACCGCCTGGCGGTGGAGCTTCTTGGTCTGGTCGAAGCGGATGAACGGGCTGACGCGGCTCGATGGCTTGACTTCGGCCAGCTGGATCTTGTCGATCGCCTTGGCACGGGAAGTGGCCTGCTTGGCTTTCGAGGCGTTGGCCGAGAAGCGGCTGACGAAGGATTGCAGCTCGGAGATCTGCGCTTTCTTCTTGGCGTTGTCCGACAGCAACTGCTCGCGGGACTGGGTCGCCACGGTCATGTATTCGTCGTAGTTGCCCGGGAACAGGCGCAGCTCGCCGTAGTCCAGGTCGGCCATGTGGGTGCAGACGCTGTTCAGGAAGTGACGGTCGTGAGAGATGATGATCATCAGGCTGTTACGCTGGGTCAGGATGTTTTCCAGCCAGCGGATGGTGTTGATGTCCAGGTGGTTGGTTGGCTCGTCGAGCAGCAACACTTCCGGATCGGAAAACAGCGCCTGGGCCAGCAATACACGCAGCTTCCAGCCTGGTGACACTTCGCTCATCGGGCCGTTGTGCTGCTCGATGCCGATACCCAGGCCCAGCAGCAACTCACCGGCGCGGGATTCGGCGGTGTAGCCGTCCATCTCGGCGAAGTCGGTTTCCAGCTCGGCCACGGCCATGCCGTCGTCTTCGGTCATTTCCGGCAGCGAGTAGATGCGGTCGCGCTCGGCCTTGACCTTCCACAGCTCTTCGTGACCCATGATCACGGTGTCGAGTACGGTGAATTCTTCGTAGGCGAACTGGTCCTGGCGCAGTTTACCCAGGCGCACGTTCGGCTCCAGCATGACCTGGCCGCCCGACGGGTCGAGGTCGCCACCGAGGATTTTCATGAAAGTCGACTTGCCGCAACCGTTGGCACCGATCAGGCCATAACGGTTGCCTGCGCCGAACTTGACCGAAACGTTCTCAAATAGCGGCTTGGCGCCGAACTGCATGGTGATGTTAGCTGTGGAGATCAATTACTTTACCTATCAATAGCTTGGAGTGCGCTAATTTGAGCCGGGCCCATTTTGTGGCCCAGGCCAACGGGCATACGTCGGCAGCGACATCAAGGCTTGGGGCCCAGTCGCTGAGCAGAAAAATGGGTGCATGTTGGAATTTGGCGCGCATTGTCGCATATGTCAGGCGGGAGTTGTATGGCGCTGCACGGATGGATTCGCCCGAGTCTCCGGCATTGCCACCCACACCAGCCCCAATGCGACGGCCGCCACGCCGGCCAGGGTCAGGAACGCGGCGTTGTAACCCGCCCACTGCACGACAAAACCTGCCAGGCTGCTGCTCAAGGCCGCGCCGAGGCCGAATGCCGTGGACAGCGCGCCCAGGCTGACATTGAAGCGTCCGGTGCCCTGGGTGAGGTCTTTGACTATCACCGGAAACAGCGCGCCGAACACCCCGGCGCCGACCCCGTCAAGCATCTGCACTGCCACCAGCCAATAAGGATCACTGGACAGCGTATACAACACGCCCCGCAGCGGCAGGATCATGAAACCGGCGAGCAGCAACGGCTTGCGCCCCCACACGTCGGCCTTCACGCCCACCAGCCAGGCCACCGGCACCATCACCAACTGGGCCGCGACGATGCAGGCCGAGGTCAGCGGCGTGGCCATCTGCAGGTTGATCTGCGACAGCTTCTGGCTGACCAGCGGCAGCATGGCCGCATTGGCCAGGTGAAACAGCGCGCAGCAGATGGCAAACAGCATCAAGGGCCTGTTCGCCAGAAGCACGGCCAGCCCCGACGGTTGTTCATGGCCGGTGCCATGCGCAGGGTCGAAACCCCGTGCGACTTCGTGGTCGATTGCCTGGGCTGACACGCAGCTGACCGCGATGACACTCGCCGCAGCCATGACTGCCATCAGATAGAACACCGCCACCGGGCCGAACAGGTAGGCGAACCCACCAGCGAGCAGGGCCGCCACCGCGTTGCCGGCGTGGTTGAAGGTTTCATTGCGGCCGGTGCGCCGGGTAAAAGCGCGCGGCCCGGTGATCCCGAGGGAAATCGCCGAGATGGCCGGCGCAAACACCGAGGCCGCCGCTGCACTGGCCGCCTGGGTCAGCGCCACCAGGCTGAAGGAGCTGACGAAGGGCAGGAGCAGGCAACTGCCAGTCACCAGCAGCGCGGCGATCACGATCACTGCCCGTTTGCTGCGGGTTCGGTCAATCAATGCGCCGGCCGGGGTCTGGGTGAGCAGGGCCGCGATGCCGGCCAGGGTCATGACGACGCCGATGCTGGCGGGGTCCCAGTGGTGCACGGCCAGCAGATAAATCGCCAGGTACGGCCCCAGTCCGTCACGCACGTCCGCCAGGAAGAAGTTCAGGCTGTCCAGGGACAGGGGGTTGCGCAGGTCAGAGCGAGTGGCCATGGCACGGTCTTCAGGCAAGAGGTCGGTAGCAGTAGTGACCCATGGCGTGAAGGTATAGTTTCTGAAGGCGGCGTTGCACTCGTATGGCAATACAAGCAAAAACATTTACAAAGTGGAGCCATTTGCATCGAAAAATAGCGCTGATCGAGGCTTTTTCAGGGCTTTTTATTGTTAACAGTTGAACATCCAATAAGCCTGGCTTATTTTCCGTCCGTTCGCCCTACAGTGAAGGCTCTTTACCGGTTCAAGGATGGCGAGGCTTTCGGTGTAGGGCGGACTTCTTTTGTCGCAATGACCGGAACATATTGGAGACGCAATGGACATGCTGTCAGCCCAGGTATCAAAACCAGCCCGCTCAACTGCCCCGTGCTACACCCTCACCGCCATCAAGCGCCCGTGCTGAATGGCTGCCGTGCAGGCAAAAAAAGGCCCGTGGGGTAGACGGGCCAAGGTGTTCACTGGAGTAGGTAGCCTTCACCCTATAGGTCAACACGTGAAGGCCATGTGAAAACCATGTCGCAGGAACGGATGTATCTCCGTGTCAGGGTTTGCGCACGAACGTGCGCATGGTTTGCCCTGGGCCGGTACTGAAGCGGGTAGGGCGGGGCATGCCTTCATCTGCCGCAATAAACACGAAGTGATCACCTTCCAGCCGGTAACTCGCGGGTAACTGTTTGCCGGCATCCTCTCCCATCGAGTCAACCCAGGTAATGCTTTTGGGTGCCGTGCTGGCATCGAGCGTGAAGCTGCCTGCCAGTAAAACCTCGCCGTCGACCGTCACCACCTGGAATTGATCGCCCGAGATTGTCGTGATCGCGCCTGGCGCGCTGTGTTCATCCGTGGGATTGAGCACACCATTGTCTTCCAGCGCCGTTTGTTCCCATGCCCCCTGGAGCGCCTGGAAATCCGCATTTGAAGCACGTGTCATACAAATTCCTTTTTGGTTAAAAAACGAGCAGTCAATACCTTGGTGCGTAGATGCCTGACGGATAAGCTGAATCGATTTTGTGAGAATTGTCTGGTTTCTCTTTGTTGCGTACGAATTTTCCCAGTATTCACGGGTATTTAGCGCCATTTTGTGCGTTGATTCGGAAACGGTTCTTTACAAGTTCGTCTACGCTCAGCACCAGGGTAGGGGCTCCTGCGTAATCTGAACGAAAACAATCTACGGTGATGTGGGATTTTTCCATGATCGAGGTGGTCCGATGACCATCGGTAGACCGTTCGTGTCTTGTGTACAGGGCGTTGTCCCTGATTTTCAAGCGGCCATTCAGTATTTGATGAATATGTGTGACCGCTGACTGTCGACTTTTTAAGGTGCATCAGTTTTGAATAAAACTCCTCGGCTCCACGCTCATGCGGCATCGGACGAAATTGATCTGTTTGAACTGTGTCATGGTATCTGGCGGCAAAAGAAGTTGGTGCTGGGGTGTACGATTCTGGCGGGGGTGCTGGGGGCGGGCTACGCTTTTCTGGCCCCGCGGGAGTATCAGGTCAGCAGTGTGCTGCGCCCGGCTGCCATCAATGAGCTGGATGCTCTGAACCGCTCCGAAGTCTATAAGTTGCCGCCGGCCGACGCCCTGAACAAAGTGGGGGCGCAACTGGACTCATACGAAGCGCGCCTGGGGTTTTTCAAGTCCCATGAGGACCTGTTCAAGGCGTTCCAGAAAACCGGGCAAAGCCTCGAGCAGAGTTTTGAAGAATTCAATCGAAACTCCATCAACCTGAGCCTGCCCGATCCCAAGAAGTCCGACTCCCTGAGCAGCTATATCAAGCTTGAGCTGGAATACCCGGCAGACATCGACGGGGTAGCGATTCTCAACGGCTTTGTAGACTACGCAATTGATTCGGAACGTGCCCAGGTCGGTGCTGACCTTAAAGTGATCGTCAATAACCGCTTGAACGAACTCAAGGGCAAAATCGACGCGGCGCGCTCCAATTACGAAACCGACAAGGAATCGAAGATTGCCAAGCTGCTTGAAGCCGACAGGCTCAAACGGGCCAAGCTGGAGGACGAACTGGGTGCCCTGCGCTTACAGATGAAAATGGAGCGCACGGACCGGCTGGCAGAGCTGGCGGAGGCCATTTCCATCGCCAAGTCGATGGGCATCAAGACCCCGACCACTCCTTCTTCCATGGCAGATGCCTCGCGTAGCGGCTCGAATCAAGTAATGCGCACCGAGGTCAACAACCAGAAAATCCCGCTGTACTTCCTCGGTACAGAGGCGCTTGAGGCGGAACGTGCCGCGTTGCAGGCGCGTACCAGCGACGACTTTACCAACAGCCGCATTGCACAGATTGGCAAAGAGTTGCAGATGCTGGAGGTCAACCGTGAAGTGGAGGTGCTGAGAAATCGCGGGAATGAAGACATTTTCTTGCAGGATGTTGAACCGTTACGAGCGGAAGTCGCGCGTTTGCGAGGCCTGAATATCGACATGAGTGGCCTCAAGCTGGTAACCATTGACCGTCGTGCCCAAGAGCCGCTGAGCCCGATCAAGCCCAAGAAAGCCCTGGTTATGATACTGAGCCTGCTGGCAGGGTTGACCGTGGGTGTGCTGATTGCGCTGGGCCGCCATCTGCTGGCACGACGCGAAGCCGTACCCTACTCGGAGTTGGATGAATATCGGCTTTCTCTGCGTACACGCAAGGATGACGAACCGAAAAGCTGACGCCTTCAGCAGCGGGCAGGCCGCCCGGCAAGCCCGCTGCTGCTGTTCCTGGCACACTCACTGGACACCTTTTCACAAATCTTGATTAACCTTTGGTTACAAAGTGTGGCTAAAATAGCTGCCAATGGCCACGACCGGATTGTCACCCAGCCGTTCGTGTTGCCGGTTTTGTGAATTGTGATTTCAGGTGCTGCATCTTCAATCCTCGGCCGTTGTGGGCACGCGGGAGCAGCCTGTTCTCTTCTGACTTGTGACGAATACCTTGAAACTCATCATTGTTGCTCTCTACGTTGCCTCTATTGCGTATGTCCACCTGCGTGGCCGGGTGCGCCACAAGCTGGGGCGCCAGCTCAGCGATCACTCGACCTTCCTGGCTCCGGTGAACTGCTTTCTCTACCTCTTTTCCAAACTGCCCAGCCGACCGTACCTGTCCCCCAGCGACTTTCCCGACCTGAGCCCGCTTCAGGAGCATTGGCAAGAGATCCGCGAGGAAGGCCAGAACCTGCTGCGCGCAGGCGAGATCAAGCGCTCCGACCAGTACAATGACGTGGGTTTCAATTCGTTCTTCAAGTCGGGCTGGAAGCGTTTCTATTTGAAGTGGTACGGCGACAGCCATCCTTCGGCGATGAAGCTGTGCCCGCGCACCACCGAGCTGGTGCAAAGCATCGGCTCGATCAAGGCCGCGATGTTTGCCGAGCTGCCACCGGGCTCAAAGCTGGTACGCCATCGTGACCCGTATGCCGGTTCCTACCGTTACCACCTAGGCCTGGACACGCCCAACTCCCCGGGCTGCTACATCAACGTGGACGGTGAAAACTACTACTGGCGCGACGGTGAACCGGTGATGTTTGACGAGACCTTCATCCACTACGCCGAAAACACCACCGAGCAGAACCGGATCATTCTATTCTGCGATATCGAACGGCCGATGAAGTACCGCTGGGCGGCCGCGTTCAACCGTTGGTTCAGCCGCAATGTGATGGCTGCGGCCGGTTCGCCCAACGATGCCGGTGACAAGACCGGCGGCCTGAACCGTGCGTTTACCCGCCTGTACAAGATTCGCCTGCGGGGCAAGGAGTTGAAGAAACGCAACCGCACCCGTTACTACCTGGAAAAGTGGGCGATCTTTGCCGGCCTGGCCGCGATCTTCATCCTCATCTGAACCGGGCAGCGGAGCGCATCAGCCTGGCGGATGCGCCCCCAGCTTCTCCCACATCTTCTTGCTGATCTTCTGCCGATTGGCATAACCCGCCCACGGGTCCTTCTTCAAACCCTGCAAACGCTCGTGCAGGTTAGCCACCGTCCATTGTTGGGCGCTGTGCAAACTCTTCAACTCATCACGACTCACCGGTATCGATACCGGCAGGCCGGGCCGCGCCCGCACCGAGTAGGCGGCTACCGTGCTGGCGCCCCGGGCGTTGCGCAGGTAGTCGATGAAGATCTTGCCCACGCGATTCTTCGGGCCCGAAGTCGCGGTAAAGCGTTCAGGCAACTGCAGCGTCATGAACTGGGCGATGGCCTTGGCGAAGGCTTTTACCGAGTCCCAGCCGTCGCGGCGCGCCAGCGGCACCACCAGGTGCAGGCCTTTGCCGCCGCTGGTCTTGACGAACGCTTCAAGCCCCAGTTCATCGAGTACCGACAAGGTCAGTTGCGCCGCTTCAAGCATGCTTTTCCACGGCAGTGCCGGGTCCGGGTCGAGGTCGAGCACAAACAGGTCCGGGGTTTCAATCTTGTCAGCGGTAGCGCCCCAGGTATGCAACTCGACGGTACCCATCTGCACGGCACCGATGAGCGCGGCCGGGCTGTCGATTTCCATCAGCCGCGCATGGCCCGGATCCAGGGCCTGGTCGAGTTGCTTGATATTCGGGATCGCCAGGCGCTCGGAGTGCTTCTGGAAAAACTGTTCGCCGGCAATGCCTTCCGGTGCCCTGAGCAAGGACACCGGCCGGTTGCGCAGAAAGGGCAGGAGCCATTCGCTGATGCCCTCATAGAACTGTGCCAGTTGCAGTTTCTGTGTAGCGCTCTGGGCATCGATGACTCGGTCCGGATGGGTAATCCTGACCCCAGCCACGGCGCCGGTGCCCGCCGTCTTTTTGCGGGGTTTTTCCTTCAGCGATTTGGCCGTCCGCGGCTGCTCATGCACAATCTGCTCCGCCGGCTTGTCGGTGCGCAGCCCGACAAACGCCGCCTGGCGCACCACACCTTCGCGGGTCCATTCGGCAAATTGCACTTCGCCCACCAGCTGCGGCTCGACCCAGTGCACGCCGCGTGCCTGGGCACTGGTCAGGGGCTTGGCCAGCGGTGAAGTCTGGCGTTCCAGCGCCTTCAACTGTGCACTGATCTTTTTCAGCGCGGCCTGATCGAATCCGGTACCTACGCGCCCGGCATACACCAGGTCGCTGTCATCATTGACCGCCAGCAACAGCGCGCCAAACCCGCTGCGCGAACCTTGCGGGCGGGTGAACCCTACGATCACGAATTCCTGGCGCAGCCGGCACTTGAGCTTGATCCAGTCCGGGCTGCGCCTGGAAACGTAGGGGCTGCCGGCACGTTTGCCGATCACGCCCTCCAGCGCCAGGTCGCAGGCACTTTCGAAGATATCCCGCTGGTTGGCAGCAAAGGACTCGGAGAAGCGCAGCAGCTTGCTCTTGCTGCGGCTAACCGCGTCCTTCAGTGCGGTGCGGCGCTCTTCGACAGCGGCTTCGCGCTGGTCGCGGCCGTCCAGGAACGGCGCATCGAACAGGTAATAGACAATGTCCAGGCTGCGGCCGATATCAAAGGCGTTTTGCAGCGCCTGGAAATCCGGCAGCCCGTCGGCGTTCAGGCTGACCACCTCACCGTCGAGCCAACTGTCCTTGAGCTTCAGGGCTTCCAGGGCCTTGGCCTGGCGTGGCAGGCGATCGGTCCAGTCATGGCCATTGCGGGTGAACAGCCGAACTTCGCCATCGCGAATCCGTGCGAGGATGCGATAGCCGTCGAATTTGATCTCGTACACCCAATCGCCTTCCGGTGCACGGTCCACCAGTGTCGCCAGCTGTGGCGCGAGTTGATCGGGCAGGTCGGTTGAGGGCTTGCGCCTGGCTTTCTTCGGCGCTGCGGGCTTTTTCGCAGCCCCCACCGTTGCGTCGCTCAGCACGCTTTTCGGTTCAGCCTGGACCACATCGTAGTCAGCCACCGGGCGTGCCTGCTGATCGTTCTCCTTGATCAACAACCACTGCTCCTTGTCGCCGCTGCCCTTGAGTCGGGTGCGCACCAGCGTCCAGTCGCCTGCCAGTTTTTCGCCGATCAGGCTGAACTTCAGCTTGCCGGCCGCGTAGGCCTTGTGCGGGTCATCGTGGGGCTGCCACACGCCGCGATCCCACACGATCACATCGCCAGCGCCGTATTGGCCTGCCGGAATGCTGCCCTCGAAACTGCCGTAGCCCAATGGATGATCTTCCACATGCACCGCGAGGCGCTTCTGGCTCGGGTCGAGGCTTGGGCCCTTGGGCACCGCCCAGCTTTTGAGGACGCCGTCGAGCTCCAGGCGAAAGTCATAATGCAGGTTGCGCGCATCGTGCTTTTGAATCACGAACGACAGGGCATGCGCCCGGTTCCTGGCGCGAGGCGCACTGCCGGCGGGTTCGGCGGTCACATCGAAGTCGCGCTTGGCGTTGTATTCACTCAGGGGCTTGGCCATGGCGGTCTACCTCATGAAGCCTTGCTGGTCTTTTTCGCGGCAGGTTTCTTGGCTGCAGCCTTGGTCGCGGGCTTGCCGGCCAGGCTGCGCTTGAGCAACTCCGTCAGGTCGATCACGTCCGCAGATTTGCGCTCGTCGACACCTTCGCTGGATTCCACGTCTTCGATCTTGCCGGCCTTGGCCTTCTTCGCCACCAGCGCCATGATCTTTTCCTGGAAGCTGTCGCGGTATTCGTCCGGCTGCCAGTCGGCACTCATGTCTTCCACCAGGCGCTTGGCCATGTCGAGTTCGCCCTTGGCCAATGTCGGTTTGGTCACGTCGCTGCCCAATTCCAACTCGTCCAGGCCACGCACTTCGGCAGGCCAGCGCAGCATCACCAGCACCAGCGCCGACTCCAGCGGCATCAGTGCCGCCAGGTGCTGCTTGGTGTGCAGCACCACGTTGGCCAGGGCGACCTTGCGGGTTTTCTTCAGGGTTTCGCGCAGCAGGGCATACACCTTGCCACCGCGCTTGTCGGGGGCCAGGAAGTAGGGCGTGTCGATGTTCTGCAACGGGATCTGGTCGCTGGCCACAAACGCGATGATTTCGATGGTCTGGGTGGACTTGGGGTGGGCCGAGCGGATTTCGTCTTCGCTGAGGATCACGTAGCGACCTTTCTCGTAGGCCACGCCCTTGACGATATTTTCCTTGGTGACTTCCTTGCCGGTGGTCTTGTTGATGCGCTTGTAACCCACCGGGTCCATGCTGCGTTTGTCCAGCCAGTCGAAGTCGACGCCCTGGGAGGACGTGGCCGAGACCAGTGACACGGGGATGTGCACCAAGCCAAAACTGATTGCGCCTTTCCAGATAGCCCGTGGCATGTCGTTATTCCTGAAGTGTGTGGTCTTCAGGTGACAGGGCGGATTCGGCAAAAGTTTCCCTGGCCAGCCGGCTGGCACCAGGGTTTCAGACAGATCGTGTTACACCTGATGAGAAACTATTTAGTTACCAAAGCCGAACCCAAGGCGTAGCGTGTTATCGAAAGCACGTATTACTTGCGCCCAGAGAGGCTTTGTCATGAACACCCGTTTGCGCAACCTTGCCGTATTGGCGTTGGGCCTGGCCTTGAGTTCTTTGGCACAGGCGCAAAACCTGCCCGGCAGCAGCAACAACCCCTACAACGGCCCCATCCACCAGGCCAATCCCAACAGCATGCAGGGCACCCAGCCCAACGCGCCGGCAGCGCGAGGCACCTATATTCCGCCGGCACAGCGGCCGCCGACCCTGCAAAACGGCGGTATCGGCAACAGCGTCCAGCGCCGTGACGGCGCGCAGACCCCGCCGGCTATCCAGCCCAAGACTCCCACCCGTGACGCCAATGGCAATCGCGGCGATTGAGTGTGTAAAGACGACAAGGAAACCCACCGTATGCTGTTACGCAAAACCCTTCTAGCGACCTTCTGCGCCGCTGCCTTGCTGCCCCTGGCGCTGCCTGTCTCGGCGGCCGCCACCCAACAGTTTCCCAGCGAGCAAGGGAGTATCACCGTCACCCCGATTGCCAAGGGCCTCGATCACCCGTGGGCGGTGGCGTTCCTGCCGGACAAGCAAGGCTTCCTGGTCACCGAACGTCCCGGCAACCTGCGGTTTGTCAGCCCGGAAGGCAAACTGTCCGCGCCCCTGAGTGGCGTGCCGAAGGTGTTTGCCAAAGGGCAGGGCGGCCTGCTGGACGTGGTGCTGTCGCCGGACTTCAAGGAGGACCGCCTGGTGTACCTGTCCTACGCCGAGGGCGGCGGCACGAATGGCACTGCAGGCACCGCAGTCGGGCGTGGGCGCTTGAGCGATGACCTGAGCGGCCTGCAAGACTTCAAGGTGATCCTGCGTCAGGAGCCCAAGCTGTCCACGGGCAACCACTTCGGCTCGCGGCTGGTGTTTGACCGCGATGGTTACCTGTTCGTGACCCTCGGGGAAAACAACGACCGCCCCACCGCCCAGGACCTCGACAAGCTGCAAGGCAAAGTGGTGCGGATCTTCCCGGACGGTCGTATACCTGAAGACAACCCCTTCGTCGGCCAGGAAGGCGTGAGGCCGGAAATCTGGTCCTACGGCCAGCGTAACCCCCAGGGTGCGGCACTCAACCCGTGGAGCGGCACACTCTGGGAAAACGAACATGGCCCGCGCGGCGGGGATGAAATCAACATCATCGAGCGGGGCAAAAACTACGGCTGGCCCCTGGCAACCCATGGCATCAACTATTCCCTGACGCCGATTCCCGAGGCCAAGGGCAAGACAGTCGAAGGCACCGTTGCACCGCACCACGTCTGGGAAAAATCCCCGGGTGTGAGCGGCATGGCGTTCTACGACGCTGACCGGTTCAAGGCCTGGCAGCACAACGTGTTTATCGGGGCATTGGTCAGCCAGGAGTTGATTCGCTTGCAGTTCGATGGGGACAAGGTCATCCACGAAGAGCGACTGCTGGGTGGCCTGAAAGCGCGGATCCGCGATGTGCGCCAGGGCCCGGATGGTTACCTGTATGTGCTCACGGATGAAGATAACGGCGTGTTGTATCGGGTGGGTTTGAACCAGGACTGACGGATACGGCAAATACCAATGTGGGAGCGGGCTTGCTCGCGAAAGCGATGGGTCAGTCGCTGGAGATGTTGGCTGAGCCATTGCCTTCGCGAGCAAGCCCGCTCCCACAGTTGTGTAGCGTCGAGCCTACAACCCAAGCTCCGACAACCCCGGATGCTCATCCGGACGCCGCCCCAGCGGCCAGTGGAACTTGCGCTCGCTTTCCTTGATCGGCATGTCGTTGATGCAGGCAAACCGGTTCGCCATCAAGCCGTTCTCGTCAAACTCCCAGTTCTCGTTGCCGTAGGAGCGGAACCAGTTGCCGGAGTCGTCATGCCATTCATAGGCATAGCGCACCGCAATGCGGTTGCCGGTAAACGCCCACAACTCCTTGATCAACCGATAATCCAGCTCTTTGGCCCATTTACGGGTCAGGAAGGCCTTGGCCTCTTCGCGGTTGTGGGCGAACTCGGCGCGGTTGCGCCATTGGGTATCCAGGGTATAGGCCAGGGATACCCGTTGCGGGTCCCGGGAGTTCCAGCCGTCTTCGGCCAGGCGAACTTTCTCAATCGCCGACTCACGGGTAAACGGCGGCAACGGCGGGCGTATTTCTGCGTTGGATGACATGGGACGGCTCCTTAACAGGTTTAAAAGTCAGGTCAAAGTTGCAATAGGGTTCGCGCCATGGATTGCGCATTATCGGCAGCGGTGGTGTCGCCCATCACCAGGGCAACGGTAATGGCGCCATCAATCAGGATCAGCAGGTGCGCGGCCTGGCGTTCCGGGTCGGGGGTGCCATGTGCTTGACACAGTTCAAGGGCGTACTCGAACAGTTTCTGTTTATGGGCCTTGGCCAGCAGGCGGACCGGGTCTTGCGGGTCGCCGGTCTCGCCGCTGGTGTTGATGAAGGCGCAGCCGCGAAAGTCGTCGGAGCCGAACCAGGTTTTCAGCGCACTGAACACACCCAGCAGGCGCTCGCCCGTGGTGGCATGGCGTTCAACTTCGCTGCGCAGCCACTGCATCCAGCGCTCGTCGCGGCGTTGCAGGGCGGCAATCACCAGTTCGTCCTTGTTGGCGAAGTAGCGGTAGACGCTCTTTCTGGAGACGCCGGCGGTTTTCACCAGAAGATCCATGCCGGTGGCAGCGATGCCATTTCGGTAGATCAACTTTTCGGTAACGTCGAGGATAATGTCGCGAGTGATATCGTTCATGGAGATTACAGTAGAACGATCGTTCTCCTTGGTCAATTAATTATTTTTAACCCTGGGCGGGAAGACCTGAGCCAGCCCATGGTGTAAGCTCTGGAGTCCTTCGGATTCGACCCATTGCGAGCCCTATGCCGTCGTTATTCAAACGCTCCCTGTTGCCCAAGCTGCGCGGTTTTCCCCTCACGCCCGACGCGATCGAGGTGCTGTCCGGCGCCGCCGAGTACCGCCGTTGCCTGCTGGAGAAAATTTCCCAGGCCACCCAGCGCATCTACATCGTAGCGTTGTACCTGCAGCAGGATGAGGCGGGGCAAGAGATCTACGACGCGTTGCACGCTGCCAAGGCCGCCCGGCCCGGGCTGGATATCGTGGTGGTGGTCGACTCGCTACGGGCCCAGCGCGGTTTGATCGGTGCCGGCAAGCAACCGGGCAACAGCGCCTGGTACCAGGCCATGACCCAGTCCCACAGCACCGAAGTGCCGGTGTACGGCGTGCCGGTGCAAACCCGCGAACTGTTCGGCGTGCTGCACCTCAAGGGCTTTGTGATCGATGACAGCGTGCTGTACAGCGGCGCCAGCCTGAATAACGTGTACCTGCACAAGTTCGATAAGTACCGCTATGACCGTTATCACCTGATCCACAACAAGGCGCTGGCCGACTCGATGCAGCACCTGGTGGAGCACGGCCTGGTGGCCGCCAAGGCGGTGCATCGCCTGGACCTGCCCAACCCGCCGACCACTCGCAGCCTGCGCAACGACATCGGCGACCTGCGCAGCCGCCTGAAACACGCGGTGTATGACACCACGGCGGGGCAGTTGCCCAACGGCAACCTGACGGTCAGTCCGTTGTTGGGCGTGTGCAAGAACAACCCCCTGAGCCGGGTGATCTGCGAGCTGATTGCCAGCGCCCAGCATCAGCTGACCATCTGCACGCCGTACTTCAACCTGCCGCTGCCAGTGACCCGGGAAATCAACCGCGCCCTGGCGCGCGGGGTGAAGATCGACATCATTGTCGGCGACAAGACCGCCAACGATTTCTACATCCCGCCGAGCGAACCGTTCAAGGTCATCGCCGCGCTACCGTATCTCTACGAAATCAGCCTGCGTCGCTTCGCCAAGCGTCACCAGCGCATGATCGACAGCGGCCAGCTGAACCTGCACCTGTGGCGCGACGGCGACAACACCTACCACCTCAAGGGCATGTGGGTCGACCAGCGCTACACCTTGCTGACCGGCAATAACATCAACCCGCGGGCGTTTCGCCTCGACCTGGAAAACGCCTTGCTGATCGATGATCCGAAGGGGGAGTGGGTAGGGCCACGGCGCACCGAGCTTGCCGAGATTTTCCAGCACACCTCGCGTATTGAGCGCTACCAGCAGCTGGAAACCCTCGTGGAGTACCCGGCGGCCGTCGGCAAGTTCTTGCGCCGGGTCAGCCGGGTGCGGATCGAGCGTTTGCTGTATCGGATTTTGTAGGGCCCGTGACCTTGCAGGTTAATCCGGAATCGACCTGACAAGAATGTTGTCCAAGTCGTAGCGATGGGGTTCGCTGCCTGCACTTCTTGACCAGAGTCTGATTGAGATTGGGTGAGTGCCTCCGTCCTCTTTCACGTACGGAAGAGGGACAGTCAGGCGCGTCCAGCCGGGAGACGGTGGATGTGGCCCGTATGCTTGCTCCAAGCCTCCCGCCAACACGATGATGTCCGTTTCCGATAGGGTCCGGTATTCAAAGATCACTGTGTATTCAGTGCCCTTTATGAATGAGTAGGACTTGGAGATACCCATCTCATGAACCGCATCGGATGCATTGGTGAGGTAGAACTCGTGATCGTTCCCAGGCGTCCGTGGCTCAAGCTTTGCGGTGTCTGGGCGGTCAGGGTGCCAGCCATTCCAATTTCTGTCAGTAAATGTCGTCAAGTCATTCAGGTCGTCGCTCATGGTGCTTGTCTCCAGAAAAGGTAGGTGGCCTCAGCTAATGCTGTGGCCACGCGCTTTATCAGAGGCTTTTCAGGGATGGACGTCTACTGTCAGAAATAACAGGTAGCTCAACCTGGGGTGTTACCTGGTTGCCGTGCCGCCGGCCAGCACGCGATCAATAGCAGCAGCGCCGCCGCCACCAAGTAGGGCAGGCGAGGTTCGATCGCGTAGATCAAGGTCCCGGCCAACGGCCCGACCACCACGCCCAGGCCTTGGGCCGCACCCACCGAACCTGCCGTGGCGCCTTGCTCCGACGCATCCACCGCATTCGCCGCCAGCGCCGCGAAAGACGGGAAGATCCAGCCCATGCCGGCCGCGGACACAAAAAAGCACAGCCACAGGATCCAGGCCGTATCAGCGAACATGCTGCCGGCAAATCCCAGGGCTGACACCACCGCACCGATGCGAATCATCCGCAGCGGCGGCCACTCCAGTTTGCGCACTACCAGTTGCGAACAGATCAACGCCAGCCCGACCATGGTCAGGGCGATACCGGCAGTTTGTGCCGCATCGGCCGGGTTCATCTTCAAGCGATCCAACGCGAAAAAACCCACGGTTATCTGCGCGATCGACACACACAGCATCGCGACAAACGCCACCACCAACGGTCGACGCAGGCGTGGGTCCGAGAGGTTGACCGGCTTGGGCGGCTGCTTGAGGTGCAGCTCCTGGCGCGGCAATTTGGCCAGCAGCAACAAGAATCCCAACAGCGGTAACACCGCCATCGCATAAAACGGCAGGCTCAGGCTGTGACGCGCCAACAGCGCAGCAATCGCCGGGCCCAGCACCAGGCCGCAGGCGTTGGCGGCGCCCAGGGAAGCCATGGCCTTGGCGCGGTGCTCAGGCTCAATGTTGTCGGCCACCAGCGCATAGCCGCCCACCGGTATCGCAGCGTAGAACACGCCGATCAGGCCACGACCCAGAATCAGCCCGATAAACGCCAACATGGCCGATGGCAGCAGTTGCAGGGACGCATCGATAAACACGCACAGCGCCCAGTAGGCCAGGGTGAAACCACCGGTGCCCAGCAGCAGCACACGGCGCCGGCCCAGTCGGTCACTGGCCTGGCCCCATGGACGAGCCAGAAGCATCCAGATCACCCCGGACACGGTGACCGCCGCACCTGCCTGCCAGGTGGCCAGGCCAAGCACCCGAGCGATCGGGCCAATCAGCGAGACAAATGCCATCATCGCCATGGTGCAGGCCATGTTGGCCAACAGCAGCGGCCTCAGGTTGAATGGGCGGTCAGTGTGCAAAGTCGCGAGTGCAGCGTCTTGGGAGCTGTTCATCGGTTATCCAAGGGCAGGAGAAAAGGGCAGTCGTGCATCCACCATCACCAGCGGGCGGCCATGCACCTGTTCCAGGCGGCCACTCACACCATAGACGTTTTTCAGCAACGCCTGATTGATCACCACTTGCGGTGGCCCGGCAGCGGCCAACTGACCGTTGTGCAACACCACCACCTGATCACTGAAGCCCAGGGCGAGGTTGATGTCGTGCACCACCACCAGGGTGATCAGGTTGCGTTCGCGGGTGGCCTGGGTGATGGCTTCCACCACCTGGCACTGGTGATACAGGTCCAGGGCGCTGGTGGGTTCGTCCAGCAGCAACACCCGAGGCTGGCGCACCAGGGCCTGGGCCAGGCCCACCAGTTGGCGCTGGCCACCGGAAAGTGCATCGATCGGGCGGTCGGCGAGGGCGGTCAGGTCGAGGTCGGCGAGGATTTTTTCCACGCCCTTGAGCACCGTCGGGCTCGGCCGCCCAGGCGCAAAACCCGCGCCGCGATGGCCGGCCATGGCCGCACTCAGTACCGCTTCGAAGGCGCACAGGCGCGTACGCTCCGGCAGGCTCTGAGGCAGGTACACCACTTGTTGCGCGCGCTCGACTTGCGGCAGGCGATTGAGATCGACACCCTCCAGCCAGATCTGGCCGTGCGCCTTGTGCAGTCCGGCGATGCCACGCAACAAGGTCGACTTGCCGGCAGCGTTGGGGCCGATCAGCGCGGTGATGGTGCCGGGCAGCAACGCCGGCAGATGAATGTCCTGCAGCACGCTGCGACTGCCGTAGTGCATGCTCAATGCTTGTGTGCTTAATCCGGTCACAGAGCACCTCGGCGGTTACGCATCACAATCGCCATGAAAAACGGAATTCCCACCAGTGCGGTGACAATCCCCACCGGAATCAACACGCCGGGCATCAATGCCTTGCTGGCAATCGACGCCATCGACAGGATCAAGCCACCGCTGAGCACGCTCGCTGGCAGGAACAAGCGGTGATCTTCACCCACCAACAGCCGCGCGATATGCGGAGCAATCAGCCCGATAAAACCGATAGTGCCGACAAACGAAACCGCCAGCGCCGACAGCAGGCTGATGCGCAGCAACGACAGCACCCGCAGGCGGCCGACATCAATCCCGAAACTGCGGGCGCGTTCCTCGCCCAGGGTCAGGGCAGTCAACGCCCAACTCTGACGCAGGGAAAACGGCAGGCACAGCAGCAACGCCGCAGCGAGGATCGCGAGCTTTTCCCAGGACGCCCGGGCCAGGCTGCCCAGGGTCCAGAACACCAGTTGCTGAAGGCTGTCCTGGCTCGCCACAAACTGCAGCAGTGCCACCAGCGCATTGAACGCAAACACCAGGGCAATCCCGAACAGCACCAGGCTCTCCACACCAAACCCACGCCAGCGTGCCAACAGATACAGCAATGCCACCGATGCCAGTGCGAACAGAAAGGCGTTGGCCGAAATCAGGTACTGCGCCGGCACGCCAGGAATGCCCATCCCGAGCACAATGGCCAGGGCTGCACCGAAGGCGGCGGCGGCGGAAACGCCGAGGGTGAACGGGCTGGCCAGCGGGTTATCCAGCACCGTCTGCATTTCGGCGCCGGCCAGGGCCAGTGCCGCGCCCACCAGTACCGCCATCAACGCGTAAGGCAGGCGCACATTCCATACGATCACCGCCTCCACCCGCGGCATCGAAGCCGGGTCCCACAGCACTTGCAACAGGCGCGTCAGGCTCATGCCGGAAGGCCCGGTGGTGATGTCCACCGCCAGGGAAACCACCAATGCCAACGCCAGCGCCGACAACAGCAATACCCGTCGTCCATGGCGGTGGCGATAGCGCTCACCTGCGCCATCGGCGCTCGCACAGGCTTGCACCTGCGTCACGGCACAAGGCTCGTGGTGAATACGCCGCTGGCCGGAATTGGCATAAAGCGCCGGTACAATTCGGCTCGGGTCTGTTCCGGATCCAGGTCGGCGAACAACTCAGGATGCAGCCACTTGGCCAGGGCCTGCACTGCGATCAAGTGTTCCGGCGAGTCATAGAAAATATGCCAGAGGCCATGCACGTTGCCTTCACGTACCGCCCGCAGTTCATTCAGCGGCGCGCGCTGGGACACTTGCTTGAGGCTGTCGTTGGCCTGCTGCGGCGTGGCCGAATAGCCGAGGGTCACACCGCCCTGGCCGTGGCCGAATACGCCGGTGGCGACGTACACATCCGGATCGCTGGACAGAATGTATTCGACGTTCAATGTGCCGATCGGGCCGGGAATGCGCCCGTCGGCGATGTTCCGGCCACCCGCGAGCTTGATCATTTCCCCGAAGTTGCCGGTGCCCGGCGAACCACAGCAATCCTGCAGGCCGGCGAGCATGTCGATGAAGATCTTCGGCCGTTTTACCGTCCCGGCCTTGGCCAGGGTATCGGTGACCTTGGCCAGCGAGGCCTGGTAAAACGCGATGTAGTCCTCGGCTTGTTGATTACGGTCCAGAGCCTTGCCCAGCAGGCGCATGCTCGGCACCGTGTTGCTCAGCGGATGGTCGCTGAAGTCGACGAAAATCACCGCCACGCCGGCCGCTTCCAGCTGCTTGACCGCCTCGCTGTCGGGGCTCGGGCCATGGCCGCCGCTCAAGGCCATGATCGCCAGGTCCGGGTGTACCGCCAGGGCCTTTTCCACACTGAAGGTTTCGGCGGAGGTGCCGCCTACCAACGGTACGTTGTCGGCTTCGGGAAAGTGCTTCTGGAACGCGGCGTAACCCTGCACGTCCAGGCCGCGAAAATCCCCTTGCCAGCCGGCGATGCGGGTAAACGGGTTCTTGCCTTCAAGGAGCGACAGCGAGTAGATCATCCGGCCTTCACCCAGCAGGATATGCGAGACCTTGTCCGGTACGTCGACCTTGCGCCCCGCCAGGTCGGTGACGGTGTGGGCGCAGGCCAGGCCGCTCATTAACAGGCCAAGACCGAGCAGCAGGCCGCGTTGCAACAACAGAGGGTGTTTCATGAACAATTTCCTTGAACAGTTGGGCGCACGTGGCGGACGCGTTTGCGCCACCACAACAACAGCCCGGTGAGATAGAGCAGCGGCAATGCCAGGCCGCAAAGAAAGGCCAGGGCCGCGCCGGGCAACCCGAGCAACAGGTGGCCGTGGGCGGCGGAGAACAGCGGTTTGATCGCGGCGGGGTTGGCGAAGAACCAGTCGGGCCGGGCCAGCCAGGCGCCGCTGCCGGCAATCACCGCCAACGGCAGGCACAGCCAGGCGGCTGCGACGTTGTGCCATTCCCGCAGGCGGCGCAGGCCCTGGCTGCCCGGGCGCAAGCTGGCGGCTTTCCACCAGCTGCGCCGCCCCGGCCACCACAGGTACAGGCCGCTGCCCACCGAGCCCAGCAGCACCAGGCCACAGGCAAACAGGGCGACGGCGCCAATGGGCGGCGGCAACAGCAGTGCCCGGTGCAGCGCCACCAGCTTCGCCAGCCACAGGTCATCGAACACAAAAAATGCCCGTGGCTCGGCACTGTAGGGATCGATCATCGCAATGCCGATGCCGGGCCGATCCTCCAGGGCTCCGAAGACGATCGCGTTGTCCGATTCCAGGAAACCCTGGCGCGGTTTTGCGGCGCCAAAGACTTTCTGAAATTGCGGGTAGGCACCCAGTGCCGCGCTGATCCACTGCGCGTCATCCAGCAGTGCGCCGTGTTCAACCGGAGCCAGGTCCAAGGCCTGGCTGCCGACCTCCCAGCGCAGGATCGGCCCCTTGAGTTCCAGCAGCGCACCGCTCAAGCCAATCAGCGCCAGCAGCAGGCCGACGCTCAGCGCCAGCCATCGATGCACACGAAGCCACCACCCACGCATGGCAGTTACCAGCGATAGCGCAGGCTGGCGATGACACTGCGGTCATACCCGGCACTGCAGCTGGAGAGGGAGCAGCCTTCGTAATAGTGCTTGTCGGTCAGGTTGGTGGCATTCACCGCCAGGCGCAGGCCCTTGGCCGCCGGGATCAGCTTGTCGAAATCGTAGTGCACCGCCGCGTCGAGCAAGGTGTAGGAGGGCACGCTCACAGTGTTGGCAGCATCGGCCTCGGTGGAACCGATATAGCGTACGCCGACGCCAAATCCGAGCCCGGTGAGCGGGCCAAAGGGCAGGGTGTAGTCAGCCCACAACGACGCCATTTTTTCCGGGGTGTCGGTGGGGCGGTTGCCTTTTTCCAGCGGGTTGTTGCTCTTGCTGACTTCGGCGTCGTTGTAGGTCAGGGTTGCCAGCAGGTCCAGGCCCTTGGCGAGGCTGGCCTTGCCTTCCAGCTCCACGCCGCGCACGTTGACCTCACCGGTCTGCACGCTGTTCAGCGGGTTGCTCGGGTCGGTGGTCTTGACGTTCTGCTGGGTCAGGTCGAACAGCGACAGGGTGATGTAGCTGTCGATCCCGGGCGGCTGGTACTTGATGCCGACTTCCGACTGCTTGGCGGTGCTCGGTTTGAAGCTGGTGCCGTAGAAATCAGTGCCGAGCACCGGGTCGAACGAGGTGGCGTAGCTGATGTACGGCGACAGGCCGTTGTCGGCCAGGTAAACGAGGCCTGCACGGTAGGTGAACTTGTTGTCGTCCTGCTTCTGCCCGGTGTCGGTCAGGCGGTTGTCGGTGCGCGCACTCGAATGATCCTGGCGACCGCCGACGGTCAGTACCCAACGGTCGTTGAACGTCATCTGCTGCTGGGCGTAGAGCCCGGTCTGGTCGGCGCGCTGCAAGGTGCTGGCGAACGGGGTGTTCGGCGCGAACACACCCCCGTGCACCGGGTTGTAGATGTCGATCGACGATGCCGCGCCGCCGTTGAGGTAATAGTCTTCACGGGTGCGCCGGTAATCGACCCCCAGCAGCGACACCATCTGCACCTCGCCAAGGTTCCAGCGGGCCTGGGCATTGTTGTCCAGGGAGTACACGTCGCCGACGATGCGGAAGCGGTAGGCCGACCGGTTCAAGGTGCGCAGGTCCGGCGCCAGGGACATGCCGCTGGCGGTGTTGGTCAGCAGGTTGACGTGGCCATAACGTGCGCTGGAATTCAGGCTCCACACATCGTTGATCCGGTGCTCCAACAGGTAGCCCAGCGAGTATTGCGTGCGGCCGTTGTCCAGGCCGGGTTCGTCGAGAAAGACGTTGTGTTTGACCTTGCCATTCGGGTTCGGCTTGAGCGTGCCCACCGTCGGCAGGAACACCCGGGGCGCGCCGAATTCATCCTCCGAGTAATCGGCCAGTACGGTCAGGCTGGTGTCGTCGTTCGGCCGCCAGGTAAACGACGGCGCGATGAAGGTTTTGTCGTCCTTGATGTGATCGAACTGGGTGCCGCTGCTGCGCTCCAGGCCCACCAGCCGATAGAGGAATTGCCTCTGGTCATCCAGTGGCCCGCTGAAGTCGAACTGGCCCTGGGCGCGGTCGAAACTGCCGCCCTGGAGCTGCACTTCATGGAACGACTGGTCCAGTGGCCGCTTGCTGATCTGGTTGACCACACCGCCCGGTGCGTTCTGGCCGAACAACACCGAGGCCGGGCCCTTGAGCACGTCGATGCGTTCTAGGCCATAGGCTTCGGCTTTTGGCCAGGCCTGGGTGGTGGTGCCACGTAAGCCGTCGCGCAACATGCCGGTGCTGGTCACGTCGAAGCCGCGAATCGAGAGGTTGTCGAAGCGCTGGCTGGCGGCGGTAGTGTTGGCCTGCACGCCGGCCGTGTAGCGCAACGCTTCGCTCACCGATTGCACTTGCTGCGCGTCCATCTGGTCGCGGGTCACTACGGAGATCGACTGGGGGATTTCATTGAGCGCGGTGTCGGTCTTGGTCCCGCTGAGGCTACGCTTGGCCACGTAGCCGGCCTGTTGTCCGGTGGGGCTGTCGGCTTGGGTCCCGGTGACCACGCTGCTGTCGAGCACCAGGGCGTGATCGGTGTCCGCCTCGGCGGCCTGCACAAGGTTCATCTGGGTCAGCGACAGGCCCAGGGCAACGCCATGGATCAGGGTTGCCAAGGGCTTGCGACTGGTTTTCAAGTGCGGGACTGCGGTATCGATTGGCAAACCTGGGGTGTCTCGGTACAGAACGCGGGTGCCCATGCTTCACTCCATGATGAGGTGTTCAATGCGAATGCAAACTTATCTCATCCAGGCGTTGTGACGCAGGGCTATTGCTTTGGGTCGAGCGATCATTTCTTTCGTTTGCGGGGCAGGGCGGAACTTTCACAACCCGTCAGCGCAACGCCTTGGGCGAAACCCCGAAACGCTTGCGAAACGCCGTGGAGAAATGCGCCGGGCTGTAACCCACGCGGTACGCGGCGCTGGACACATTGGTCTCACCGCTGGCGAGCAGGCGATAGGCTTCGGCCAGGCGCTGTTCCTGCAAGTACACATAGACACTGGTGCCGAATACCTGACGAAAGCCCGCGGTCAATTTGCGCGGGTTGAGGCCGACTGCGCTAGACAGCTCGGCCAATGACGGCGAAGCCTGCAACGAACCGAGCAACAGGTCGCGGGCGGCATGAATGCGTTCGATGTCCGCTGAGTTGCAATGGGCGTCCTGCACCGGGCGCGACTCGGTTTGCGCGAGAATTCCCTCCACCCCCAGCGCTGTCAGCTCCAGGGCCTTGCCGCCCAGATAGAAGGAGCGGGCAGGGCCCTGCAACGGGCAGGTGAAAATCTGTTGGGCAAGGGCGAGCAACGGTTTGCTCGCGGGCTGGCAGAACATCATCGGCCCGCCGCCGCGTTTATCCAGCAGGCGCTCAGGCTCAAGGCCGACGCTGCGGATCGACGGGAAATCCAGCTGCACGGTGGTGTAGCGCACCGGCACACCACTGGCGAACAGGTGATCGCCACAATGTTCACCCTGGTTGGCCACGGCGCACAGGGTCGGCCCGCGAATCTCCACTTCCTGCTGGCCTTCGACCCGGCAATTGAGCTGGCCGCTGAGCACCAGGATGATCTTCAAACCTTGCCACAGCGGCTCTTGCATCCACATCTGGCTGTCCATCAACACAGTCCCGGCGGACAGGGTGATTTCCGGCACGACGGTGGCGGCACCCGTGTTCAAAGTGTTGGGAAAATTGAGGGTGAAATCCCTTTGGGTCGGTAGCGGCGCAGCGTGTGGGCTGAGCATGGCGGACTCCCTGTGAACCGGAAAAGAGGGGCATACGCTAGCAGGAAATTTCTTACCTGTAATTAAGAATGATTATCCTTTAGCCGAAAGCCCGGACCACGCCTCATCGCTGCAGGCCGCAGAAACTCACGCTGTAGCGCAATCAAAAGAAAAAGCCGCGCAAACGAATGTCCTGCCGGTTGCCGTGCTGCGGCTTTTGCCTATTAATAATCACTCTCATTTCCGCAGCCCTTGGCGACTCATGGATGAACCGCTCAATGACCCATTCTCCCTAGCCCTTTTCACCCTTGCCCCGCAGGCCTTTTGTTCACGGCATCGGCCCCTTATTGCCGAAAAAAACTCTGGAGACCCCATGACTATCATTGACGACTGCCCCGATTGGCCCGAAGCGTTTGCCCAACGCTATCGCGACGCAGGCTATTGGCGCGACGAGACCTTTGGCGACCTGCTGCGCAACGCCGCCCGCACCTTTGGCGAGCGTGAAGCGATCACCGATGGAACGCTGCGGGTGAGCTATCGCCAACTGGATCAACGGGTCGATCAACTGGCCGGCGGGTTCTCCCGGCTGGGGTTGGTGGCAGGGGACAACGTGGTGGTGCAACTGCCGAACTGCGTGGGTTTTGTCGAAGTGTGCTTCGCCCTGTATCGCCTCGGCGTACGGCCAATCTTTGCGTTACCGGCCCATCGTCATCTGGAAATCGGCCGCTTCTGCGAGTTTGCCCAGGCCAGGGCATACCTCTGCGCTGACGTCACGGCAGGTTTTGATTATCGGGGCATGGCCCGTGGCTTGAAGGCGGCCCATGGCGACCTTGCGTGGGTGATCGTGGCCGGTGAGGCTGAAGAATTCATCGCGCTCGAAGACCTTTATCTGGACGACCCGCAGCCAACCTTTTCTGCGCCGCCCGCGGATGCCGTCGCGTGTTTCCAGTTGTCCGGTGGCTCCACCGGCGTGCCGAAACTGATCCCGCGTCGCCACAATGAATACCTCTACAACGTGCGGACCAGCGCCGAACGTTGCGGCCTGACCGACGCCACGGTGTACCTCGCCGCGCTGCCCATGGCCCATAACTTTCCCATGTGCTGCCCGGGGTTCATGGGCACCTTGCTGATGGGCGGCCGTGTGGTGCTGAGCGGCTCGCCAAGCGCCGAAACCTGCTTCGCCCTGATCGAGCATGAACGCGTGACCCATACCGCGCTGGTGCCGCCACTGGTGCTGGTCTGGCTGGATGCCGCCCAGGCGCGCGGGCAGGGCCTGCCAGGATTGCAACTGCTGCAAGTCGGCGGCGCCAAACTGAGCTTCGAGGCTGCCCGCCGCGTGGAACCCACCCTCGGCTGCCGCTTGCAGCAAGTGTTCGGCATGGCCGAGGGGCTGATTTGCTATACCGACCCCAACGACCCACCGCAACGAGTCCTGCACACCCAGGGCAAACCCATGTCCCCGGGCGACGAAATCCGGGTGGTGGACGACAACGAACAGGACGTGATACAGGGCCAGGTCGGCCAATTGCTGACCCGTGGTCCGTACACGATTCGCGGTTACTACCGCCACCCTGCGCACAACGCCCAGGCGTTTACCACTGACGGTTTCTACTGCACCGGCGACCGGGTAATGCTCACCGACGACGGCTACCTGATGGTCGAAGGTCGCGACAAGGACGTGATCAACCGTGGCGGCGAAAAGATCGCCGCCGAAGAAGTCGAAAACCTCCTGCTCAGCCATCCTGCCGTCGCCGATGTGGCCTTGGTGGCGATGCCGGACGCCTACCTCGGCGAACGCACCTGCGCCTTCGTGATTCCCCGTGGCACGGCACCGCGCCCGCCGGAACTGCTGCGCCATCTGCGTGAGCAAGGGTTGGCGGCCTTCAAGCTGCCGGACCGCTTCGAATTTATCCCCGGTTTCCCGCAAACCGGCGTGGGCAAGGTCAGCCGCAAGCACCTGCGGGAGGCTATCCAGCAGCTGTATTTCGGGGCAAAACAACCTGAGGGAAGCGCCGCCCGTGGCTGATCAAGACTCGCTGCGTGAACTGCTCGCGCCTGTACGTGGCCGGTTGATCTGCGCCATGCTGCTGCAAGCCCTGGCGACCCTGATCGGCCTGCTGCCGTTGATCGCGGTGGCGGAGTTGGCGCCGTCGTTGCTGGACGGAAAACTCGATCTGCACGATGGGTTCTGGTGGTTGTTGGCCGGTGCGGGCGCTTTGCTGTTGCGCATGCTCGGGCTGGCTGCCGCCTTGCAGATGACCCACCTGGCCGACAGCGACCTGCAACGCCAGGTTCGCCAACGGCTGGCCGCGCATTTGGCGCGGGTTCCGCTGGCTTGGTTCAGCGCCCGTGGTGGGCAAAAAGTCGACCGTGTTTTGCTCGACGACGTAGGTGCGCTGCATCAACTGGTGGCGCACTTGCCAAACAACCTCGCCGCCGCATTGGTGGCGCCCCTGGCGTGCCTGTTGTACCTGCTGACGGTAAGTGTGCCGATGACCGTTGTGGTGCTGCTGCCTCCAGCGCTGGCGCTGTGGCGACTGCGAGCCTTGCGCTCCCAGGCTTATCGGGATGACCAGAAGGCACTGGGCGCCGCGCTGGGCAACCTGTCCCTGGCCACCCAGCAGTTTGTGCAGAGCATCGCCATGGTCAAGTCATTCGGCCGGGCCGATCGGGTGCAGTCAAAGTTCTTCGGTGCGGTGGAACGTTTCGCCAGTTTCTTTTCCTGCTGGGCCCAACGCTGGGCCGGGCTTGGGGCGAGTGTCGAGGTGCTGCTTTCGCCGTTGCTGGTGCTGGCCCTGGTGCTGTTGGGCGGTGCGTCGCTGGTGGCTGGCGGTTGGCTGATGCCGGTGCAACTGCTGCCGTTCCTGCTGCTGGGGCCGGCCCTGGCAGCGCCGGTCGCGGCCGTCGGGCATGGTGCGGATGCACTGGTGCAGGGCCGCATGGCCGCCAGCCGTATCGCCACCGTGCTCAACAGCGCGACGTTGACGCAACCTCGCGAATCCCGCGAGCCCAAGGGCCGCCAGGTGAGCTTTGAAGGCGTGGACTTTCGCTACCCCGACGGCACGCAGGTGCTGCATGACATTGACCTGGATCTACCGCCCGGCACGCTGACCGCATTGGTGGGCGACTCGGGCGCCGGCAAATCCACCCTGGCCACTTTGCTTGCGCGCTTTGCCGATGTGAGTGCCGGGGCGATCCGCATCGGCGACGTCGACCTGCGGGACATGCACAGCGCCACCTTGTATCGCCAGGTCGCCTTTGTGTTCCAGGATGTGCGCCTGCTGCGCACCAGCGTCCTCGACAACCTGCGCCTGGCGCGCCCCGACGCCACGCAAATCGAGGTGGAAGCCGCCGCCCGGGCCGCGCAGATTCACCAGCGCATCCTCGCGCTGCCCCAGGGGTATCACACCGTCCTCGGAGCCGGCGTGCAACTGTCCGGCGGTGAAGTGCAACGCCTGGGCATTGCCCGGGCGATGCTCAGTGAAGCGCCGATCCTGATTCTCGATGAAGCCACCGCCGCCAGTGATCCTGAATCCGAAGCCGCGATCCAGCAGGCGCTGTCTCGCCTGGCCCGTGCCCGCACGGTGCTGGTAATCGCCCACCGCTTGAGCAGCATCCAGGACGCCGACCAGATCGTCGTGCTGCAAGGCGGGCGGATTGTCGAGCGCGGTACGCATCACGGCTTGCTGGACCAGCAGGGCACTTACGCCGGGCTGTGGGCCGCTGAGCAGTTTTCGGCGGCCGCACTGAAGAGGGCACGGGCATGATTCGCGCGCTGTTACGCAGCCTGCAACCCCGTGAAGCCGGCTTGTTGCGGCGTGCGCTGATGGCGATGGCGTTGAGTGCGTTGGCCCAGGGCGCAGCGTTGGCGTTGTTGCCGATGGCCTTTGCCCAGTGGTTCGGCAACACCACGCCTTGGGCCTGGGCCATCGGTTTCACCGGCATGGCCTTGTTGTGCCTCTGGCTGCGCCGGTATGCCCAGCTGGCGGGCTATCGCGCCGGTGCCGAAGCAGCCCAGGCGTTGAACCGACGCATTGGTGACAAGCTGGTGCAACTGCCGCTGGAATGGTTTGTGGAGCGGCGCAGCGCTGAACTGAATCGCCTGGTGACTCACACCGTGCTGCAAATCATGAGCACCCCGGCGCACCTTTTGCAGCCAATGGCCAATGCGCTGTTGACGCCTTTGGCACTCCTGCTGGCGCTGTTTTTCTACGACCGCTCCATGGCGTTGGCGGCACTGGCCGCGTTGCCGTTGCTGGTGCTGGTGTACCACTGGGGCGTGCGCTGGGGCGGGCAAGCTGAAGCACTGAGCGAAGCCGCAGCCAATGAAGCGGCGGCCCGGGTGATGGAGTTTCTGCGCCAGCAACCGTTGCTGCGCTCCAGCGGGCGCACCGAGCAAGGTTTCGACCTGCTCACCGAGGCCCTGGCCCAGCAGCAACAGGCACAGCGTCACGCCCACTGGCGCACTTTTCCCGCCGCGCTGGGTTTGGCGGTGGTGTTGCAGGCCGGCTACAGCGCCATCCTGTTATGCGGCCTGTATGCCGTGTTGGGTGGCACCCTCGATGCGGCGAAGTTCCTGGCGCTGGCGATTCTCGCCACCTGCCTGGTGGAGCCAATGGGCGCGCTGGTCAACCTCGGTACCACGTTGCGCCAGACCCGCCACGGCTTGAATCGCCTGCGCCACCTGCTGCAGATGCCGGGGTTGCCTGAGCCTCTCGAACCCCAACCTGCCCTGGGTTACGACGTGCAAGTGCGGGACGTAGGACTGGTCCGCCAGGGCCAGGCGATCTTGCAAGGCATCGACTTCACGTTGCAGGAGCGTTCGCTGAACCTGGTGGTGGGGGCGTCCGGCTCCGGCAAGTCCAGCCTGTTGCGCCTGCTGGCGCGCTTCAGCGATGTAAGCAGTGGCGCGATTCACCTCGGCGGTGTCGACCTGCGGCAACTGTCGGCCCTGGCCCGAGATACCCAGGTCGCCTTGATGTTCCAGGACAGCCCGCTGTTGCCGGGCAGCCTGCTGGACAACCTGCTGCTGGGCCGCCCCGACGCCAGCGAAGAGCAATGGCAGCACGCCGCCCGCGCCACCGGCCTCGACCGCCTCGCCGAGCGCCTGCCCCAGGGCTGGCACACCGTGCTGGGCGAGCAGGGCGTCAGCCTGTCCGGCGGCGAGCGCCAATGCCTGGCGTTGTCGCGGGTGTTGCTCAAGGACGCGTCGCTGATCCTGCTGGACGAGCCGACCGCCGCCCTCGATGCCATCAGCGAGGCGCGGGTCAATCGGACCCTGTTGCAACTGGCCCGCCGGCACACGGTGGTGCTGGTCACCCACAAACCGACCTTGGCGCCCCATGCCGACCAGATTCTGCTGCTCGACCACGGCCAGTTGGCCCAGGTCGGCCGCCATGACGCGTTGATGGCCACGCCCGGCCGTTACCGCGAGTTGTTCCACGAGCGCGAAGCGATCAATCGCTGGCGCTTGCGCCCAGACCCTACCGTTCCCCAAAGGACCGTCCCCCATGACCGATAACCCATCACTGGCATGCGTTCATCCTGCACCCGGCGGCCTCGCACACAGCCCCGAGGCGCTGTGTGCCGGTGTCGCGCAGTTGCTCGACTATGCCCCCCAGGACCTGGAGCCCGATGCCTCGCTGATCGAGCAGGGCCTGGACTCGGTGAGCATGATGCGCCTGCCGGCCTTGCTCGCCCGCGAAGGTGTGCAGGTGAGCTTTGCCGAACTGATTGAGCAGCCGACCCTTGAGGCCTGGTGGTTGCTGATCGACCGCCGTCGCGGGCAGGCGACGCACCTCAAGCCCGTCGCCGCCGACAACGATTTCGCCCTCACACCGTTGCAGCAGGCTTATTGGTTTGGTCGCGACCCGGCCATGCCGCTGGGGGGCGTTGGCTGTCACCTGTATCAGGAGCTGGACGGGTATCAGGTCGACGCTCAACGCCTGGAAAGCGCGGTGATGCGCCTGACTCACCGCCATCCCATGCTGCGCGCCTGTTTCCCGAACGCCACTTGCCAGCGCGTGCTGCCGACCAGCCCGTGGCCTGGGTTGACCGTGCATGAACGGCCGGATGAGTTGGCCTTGCGTGAGCGCCTGGCCCACCGCTGCCTGGATGTGCGCCAGGGCGAGGTGTTTGATGTGCAACTCAGCCGCTTGCCCGACGGCCGCAGCCGGGTGCACCTGAACATCGATTTGCTGGTGGCGGACGTCCTGAGTATCAGCGTACTGCTGCGGGATCTGGCGCTGATCTACAGCGGGCAAGAGGCGCAGCTGCCACGTCTGGAATGGGATTTTGCCCACTACCTGGGCGCCACCCGAACCAGCGATGCCGGCGCGCGGGACTACTGGCTGCAACGTCTGGATGACCTGCCCGACGGCCCGCAACTCCCCTTGGCACACGAGCCGCAATCCCTCGGCCCGCCGCGTTTTCGTCGCCTGGCGATGCGCCTCGGCCGCGCGCAGTTGCGAGCCCTGGAAGACCAGGCCCGCCAACACGGCCTGACCCTGGCCAGCGTGCTGTGCTGCGCCTATACCCAAGTGCTGGGCCGCTGGAGCGCCAGCCAGCATTTCCTGTTGAACGTGCCGCTGTTCAACCGCCAGGAGCTGCACCCCTGCGTCCCGCATCTGCTGGCGGATTTTTCCAACCTGGTGCTGCTGGAGATCGACCAGCGCCAGGCGGGTTCTTTCGCGCAGCAGGCGCAAGCCCTGCAACGCCAACTGCACCGCGACATCGCCCACAGCGCCTGGCCTGGTGTGGAAGTGCTGCGTGAGTTGTCCCGCACCCGGCAAGGCGGCGCCCCCGTAGTGTTTGCCTGCAACCTTGGCGAAGCGTTTGTCGACGCCACTTGCCGGCAGCACCTGGGCGAACCGGGCTGGGCCTTGTCGCAAACGCCCCAAGTGTGGCTTGACCACCAGAGCTATCCGCTGCCCGATGGCCTGTTGCTCAACTGGGACGGGGTAGATGCGCTGTTCCCCGAAGGCCTGCTGGACGAAATGTTCACCGCCTATGGCGACCTGCTGGCGTGGCTGTGTACCGGTGACTGGCGCCAACCCGCGCCGCTGCCGTTGCCCCAAGGCCAGCAAGAGGTCCGTGCAGCGGTCAACCACACGCCCTGGGCCTATGACAAAGGCTTGCTGCACGATGGCTTTTTCCAACAGGCGCAGGTGCACCCGCAGCGGGTGGCATTGATCACCGAGGACGCTGAGTTGAGTTACGCCGAGCTGGCGGCCCAGGCCCTGCAAGTGGCAGGTGCCCTGCGCCAGTGGGGGATTGAACCGGGTGATACGGTGGCGATCACCTTGCCCAAAGGCCAGGCGCAAATCGTTGCGGTGCTCGGCATATTGGCGGCGGGCGCGGTGTATGTGCCGGTGGGTATCGAACAGCCGGCAGCCCGTCGCGACATGATCTATCAACGCGCCGGAGCCAAGGTGGTGATCACCGATACGGCCCACCGTGATCGCGGTGTATGGCTGGCGGACTTGCAAGTGGTGGACCTGGCCCAGGCGCGTTCGGCCAGGGCCCTGAAACAACCGATCGAGGTGGCGCCGGACGCACTGGCCTATGTGATTTTTACCTCTGGCACTACCGGCGAACCCAAGGGCGTCGAGGTTTCCCACCAGGCGGCGCTGAACACCGTCGCCGCGATCAACCGGCGTTATCAGGTGGGCGCGGATGACCGTGTGCTCGGGGTTTCCGCCCTCGATTTCGACCTGTCGGTGTACGACCTGTTTGGCCTGCTGAGTGTCGGTGGCGCCGTGGTGCTGCCAGCGGATGCGCGGCGCAAGGAGCCGTCCGAATGGTTGCGGCTGATCCGCCAGCAGCGCGTGACCCTGTGGAACTCGGTACCGGCGTTGCTCGACATGCTGACCCTCAAGGCCCGCGAGCCGAATGCCCTGAGCGGATTACGCCTGGCGATGGTCTCGGGTGACTGGGTCGGGCTGGACCTGCCACGCCGCCTGCGATTGGCAGCCGGCGAAAGCGCCCGGTTCGCCGCTCTCGGCGGCGCCACTGAAGCGGCCATCTGGTCCAACGTCCAGGACGTCGACGAAGTGCCGGCTCACTGGCTCTCGATTCCCTACGGCAAACCCCTGGATAACCAAAGCTTTCGAGTCGTCGACAGCCAGGGCCGCGATTGCCCGGACTGGGTGGCGGGGGAGTTGTGGATCGGCGGCGCCGGGGTTGCCCAGGGCTATCGTGGCCTGCCGCATCTCAGCGCCCAACGCTTCGTCGAGCACGCCGGGCAACGCTGGTACCGCACCGGCGATCAGGGCCGTTATTGGCCCGACGGCAGCCTCGAATTTCTCGGGCGTATGGACCAGCAGGTCAAGGTCCGTGGCTTCCGCATCGAACTCAGTGAGATCGACGTGGCCCTGGAACGCCATCCGGCCGTCAGTCGTGCCGTCACCCTGGTGTTGCCCGGGGCCAACCCGCAGTTGGCAGCAACCCTGATGGGCGACGCGCTGCCGGATGCCGAAGCCATGCGCCAGTGGCTCTGCCAATGGTTGCCGGAACACATGTTGCCGGACCACTGGCTGAACCTCACCGAACTGCCCCTGAGCGCCAACGGCAAGGTCGACCGCGCCGCACTGCTGTGGCTGGTGCAGGAGCAACGCCAGGGCGCCAGACCCGAGCATGAAGACGCGCCTCAAGGCGAAGCCGAACAACTGTTGGCCGGGCTCTGGCGCGAATTGCTCGACATTCCCCTGGTGGGACGCAATCAGGGCTTTTTCGCCCTCGGCGGCAACAGTCTGTTGGCCGCTCGTCTGATCGAACGTATCGCCCGACAGTTCGACGTCGAACTGTCGCTGAAGGACTTTTTCAACGCGGCCACCGTCGCCCGCCAGGCCCAATGGCTTGTCGCCCGACGAGAACAGGACCACGTCAACCGGAACGCAATGGTGGAGGGTGCGCTATGACACTGCAGCAACTGCAACAGGACCTCGAAGCACTGGGTGTGGAACTCTGGGAAGAGCAGGGCCGCCTGCGCTACCGGGCGCCCGCCGGGGTGATGGATGAAGGCCGCCTGCAACAATTGCGCGAACAC
Organism: Pseudomonas sp. E6002; assembly: GCF_013385565.1. Classification (NCBI taxonomy): domain Bacteria; kingdom Pseudomonadati; phylum Pseudomonadota; class Gammaproteobacteria; order Pseudomonadales; family Pseudomonadaceae; genus Pseudomonas; species Pseudomonas sp. E6002. The sequence goes on from NZ_JACAPT010000036.1 coordinate 187,839, forward strand.
AAGGACGCGTTGTTGCAGCAATTGATGGAACCGGTGATGCCCACCGTCTCGGCCGACCTGGCTGCCCGCAGCGAACCGTTTCCGCTGACCGACGTGCAGGCCGCTTACCTGATGGGCCGCACCCAGGCATTCAGCTACGGCGGGGTGGCGTGCCACGGTTACCTGGAATTTGAACTCAGGGAACTGGACCCGGCGCGCCTGGAGCAGGCATGGAACCATCTGATTGCGCGTCACGACATGCTGCGGGCGGTGGTGCTGGAAGACGGCTACCAACAAATCCTGCCCCAGGTGCCGCATTACCTGATCGCCCGGCATGACCTGCGCGAAGACGACGGCCGTGCACTGGCCGCTCTGCGCGAACGCATGGAAATTCGCCTGGCGTCGCCCCAGCAGTGGCCGCTGATCGAGTTGTGCGTCAGCCAGGGCCGTGAACATGCGCGCCTGCATCTCTCAGTGGATCTGCTGGTGTGCGACTACCAGAGCGTGCGCATGCTGTTGGCCGAGTTGCAGCAGGTCTATCGTGGCGAAGCCTTGCCGCCGGCGGCGCCCATCAGTTTTCGCGACTACGTACTGGGCGAGCGCCGGTTGCGGGAACAGCCGCGTTACCAGCGTGACCGCCAGTACTGGTGGGCGCGGGTCGACAGCCTGCCCGGTGCTCCGGAATTGCCCATGCAGGGCGCTCCCAGCGGACCGCGTTTCGAGCGCCGCGCCCTGAACCTGGAGGCCCGGGATTTCAACGCCCTGCGCCTGAATGCAGCGGCGGCCGGCGTGGGTGCGTCGGCGGCGATTCTTTCCTGCTATGCCGAAACCCTGGGGCGCTGGAGCCGCAAGGGGCATTTCTGCTTGAGCCTGACCTTGCTCAATCGCCTGTCGCTGCACCCGCAGGTCGATCGGCTGGTGGGGGATTTCAGCTCGGTGGAATTGCTGGAAGTCCAGACCCTGCAAGGCGGCAGCTTTGGTGAACGCAGCCAGCAGTTGCAGGAGCGACTGTGGCAAGACATGGACCACCGCCTGTGTTCCGGCATTGAAGTACTGCGCGAACTGGCGCGGCGCAAAGGCCGTGATGCGGCCTTGATGCCCTATGCCTTCACCAGCACCCTGGGCGCCGGTGGCGAAAGTGGCGGCGGGGCATTTATGCCCGGCGCAGAACTGGTGCACGGCATCAGCCAGACCCCGCAAGTGTTGATTGATTGCCAGGTCAGCGAGCGCGACAACGGCCTGTTCATCAATTGGGACATTCGCCAGGGCGTGTTCAATGAGGCCATGCTGGAAGCGATGTTCGACACCTTCGAACGTCTGCTCAAGCGCTTGGCGCGGGAGCCTTCGGCCTGGACCCTGGACGATTGCCTTGAACTGCCGGCACCCCAGCGACTGGTGCGGGAGTTGATCAACCAGACGGCGCAGCCGATTCCCCCAGGCTTGCTGCATGAACCGTTCTTTCGCCAGGCCCGGGCGCAACCCCAACGTGTCGCCCTGATCCAGGGCGCGCGACAGCTCACTTACGCGCAACTCGCCGCCCGTGCCGAGGCGATTGCCGAGCAGTTACTGGATGGCGGTTGCCAGCCCGGCGAGCGGGTCGCGGTATGCATGGAAAAAGGCATCGACCAGGTGGTCGGTGTACTCGGGATCTTGCGGGCCGGCGCGGCGTACCTGCCGCTGGACACTAATCAGCCGATGGCGCGGCGCGCGTTGATTCTTGAGAACGCCGAGGTCAGCCGGGTGCTCAGCCAGTCGTGGTTGAGCGAGGACGTGGCCTGGCCCGCCCAGGTGACCCAGTGCATACCCGTTGATCAGGCCGCAGCCAGTGCCGGACGTGAACTGCCGGCGCCGCAGGTGACACCGCAACAACTTGCCTACGTGATCTACACCTCCGGCTCCACCGGGATTCCGAAGGGTGTGATGATCAGTCACCAGGCGGCCCTCAACACGGTGGTGGATATCAATCAGCGCTTCGCCATCGGCGCCGAAGACCGGGTACTCGCCTTGGCCAGCCTGGGCTTCGACCTCTCGGTGTACGACATCTTCGGCCTGCTGGCCGTAGGTGGCGCCCTGGTGTTGCCCGACGCCGGACGCCGCGCCGACCCGTCCCACTGGGCCGAATGCGCCCGCGAGCACGGTGTGACCCTGTGGAACTCGGTGCCCGCGCAGTTGCAGATGCTTGCCCATTACCTGCAAGCCGTGCCGGCCGCGGCACCTCAGAGCCTGCGCCTGGCCTTGCTGTCCGGCGACTGGATCCCGCTGAACCTGCCCGCCGAAATCGCTGCGTTGTTGCCTGAGCTCCAACTGATCAGCCTGGGCGGCGCCACAGAAGCGGCGATCTGGTCGATTGCCTATCCAATCACCGAGGTGGACGCACAATGGCGCAGCATTCCCTACGGCGCGCCGCTGGCCAATCAACGCTTCATGGTGCTCGACGAACAAGGCCGCGATCGCCCGCAAGGCGTTGCCGGTGAGCTGTTCATCGCCGGCACGGGGTTGGCGATGGGGTACCTGGGGGACGCGGAGAAAACCGCCGAGCGTTTTATCGAGCATGCCCACAGCGGCGAGCGGCTGTACCGCACCGGCGACCTGGGGCGCTACCTTGAAAGCGGGTTGATTGAGTTCCTTGGCCGTGAGGATTTCCAGGTCAAGGTTCGCGGGCATCGCATCGAGTTGGCGGAAGTCGAAAGTGCCTTGCTCAGTCATCCTCATGTCGAATCGGCCGTGGTGGTCGCTGCGGGCGAGGGCGCGTTCGAGCGGCGTTTGCAGGCCTGCGTGCGCGGGACTTTGCGTGATACTCCATTGCCTTGGCCGACCCGGTTGGCACCCAACGCCTTGGCGGCGGCCAACGGCGTGAAAGGCCAACTGACGGAAGCGCTGATTACGCAGATGTCCGATTGCGTCGAGCGTGCCGCGTTGCTCTCCATGGGCCTGGCCCTGCAACGCCCGGGGCTGTTTGATCAACCGGGCGTCGAGCACGACCTGGCCCAGATCATGAGCCTGTGCGAAGTGGCGCCACGCAACGAACGGCTGATCCGCCGCTGGCTGCAAGCGCTGCATCGCGAACAACTGGTAGACCGCAACCCAGGCACCGGCGCCTATTCGTCACTGCGGGTCTCGGGTGCTGAATACCGTCAGCTGTGGCAGCGCATCGAGGCGCTGGAACCGAGTGTGGGCTGGGGCGGTGAAGTGCTGCGCTACCTGCGGGAAAGCCAGGAGCAATTGCCTGCCCTGATGAGCGACCGGCTCGACCCGTTGCACTTGCTGTTTCCCGAAGGCCGTACCGACACCGCCGAAGGCGCCTATCGCAAGAACCTGATCAGCCAGTACCTGAACCAGGCGGTGTGTGCGGCGGTGCAGGAAATCGCCGCACTGCAACCGGCGGGCTGGCGTCTGCAGTTGCTGGAAATCGGCGCAGGCGTGGGCGGCACCAGTGCCGACCTGATTCCGGCCCTGGACGGCTTGGCGGTGGACTACCAGTTCACCGACCTGTCGCAGTTTTTCCTCAACGAAGCGCGGGAGCATTTCGTCGAGTTTCCGTGGGTCAGCTACGGGCTGTTTGACCTGAACCTCGACCACTGGGCCCAAGGCATCGCCGCCAACTCCCTGGATGTGATTCTGTGTGCCAACGTGCTGCACAACTCGCGGCATGCCAGCCAGGTACTCGCCCGGCTGCGGGAAATGCTCGCCCCCGGCGGCTGGCTGATCTTTATCGAAGCCACCCGCGACACCTACCAGATCATGGCGTCCATGGAGTTCAAGGAGGGCCTGACCGCGTTCGAGGATTTCCGCGCCGAGCAGGACACCACGTTCATCCGCCGCGAGCAGTGGCAGCAACTGTTGCAGGAAGCCGGCGCGCAGACGCCGCTGTGCATGCCGGCAGCTGACGATGCGATGTCACAGATCGGCCAGCACCTGTTCATCACGCGCTTCAAGACCGAGCGCCAGACCCTTGAGCCGGAGGCGTTGCGCGCGCATCTGGGCCAGCGCCTGCCGGATTACATGGTACCCACCGAGTGGCGGGTACTGGATGAAATGCCGCTGACGGTCAACGGCAAAGTCGACCGCCAGGCGTTGGCCAACCTCGGCATGGCCCAGGCCACGCAACAGGCCAACAGCGGGGCTGCACCGCTGGATGCGCTGGAGCGCAGTATCGCAGAGGTCTGGCAAACCCTGTTGCGGGTGCCCAGTGTGGGCCGTGAACAGGGCTTCTTTGAGTTGGGCGGTGATTCATTGCTGGTGGCGCAGGTGGTTGGTCGCCTGCGGGAAAGCCTGCCCCAGGCCCGTAACGTGCCCTGGGGGGATTTGCTGCGCCAGTTGATCAACCAGCCCACCGTTGCGGCCCTGGCGGATTACCTGCGGGGGCAGGGCAGCGAGAGCCTGTCGCCGCTGGTGCGGATTCGTGAGGAGGCGCAAGGCCCGGCGCGGATCTTTGTCCATGATGGCAGCGGCACCCTGGCACCGTATCGCGCGCTGTTTGATGCACTCGGGGAAGAAGCGCCACTGGAGGGGCTGGTGCTCAATGATGTACCGGGTTACCTGGCTCTGGCACCGGCTACGGCGATTCGTGAACTGGCCGAGCGTTATGCCGACACCTTGCACGCCGAAGGCCGGCGCCAGGTGAGCATCGTCGGTTATTGCCTCGGCGGGTTGCTGGCGACGGAGCTGGCGTCATGCCTCGCGGCGAGGGACATCGAGGTGCTGCAACTGACAGTGATCAGCAGCTACCGCGTGCCGTTCATGATCGAGGATGACCTGCTGGCGGAGTACGTGTTCGCCCGCGTGATGCAGGCCGACCCGCACACCCTGGGTTACCCGGTGGATGAACAGGCGATGGAGCGGGCGATTGCCAAGGTGCTGCGCCAAACTCCGGGCCGCGTGCCCCAAGGTGCGTTGCTGGCGCTGCAGGATGAGCCCGACTGTGCCACGGCCCTGGCCTGCCTGCGGGCCCTGGCATCCAAGTCGGCAGATGAGCGCTTGCAGGCAATTGCAGACGCGATGCGCCACGCCGGCTCGCAACTGAGCGACCTGGACTGGCTGCGCGAGCAACTGCAGGTGCTGCGCCACAGCCTGGCCGCCGTCGCCTTGCATCAGGCCACGCCTTACGACGGTGACATGGTGTTTATCCGCCAATGCGGTGAAGTCCAGGTACTGCCCGGCATGCACCGCGACATGAGCCAATACTGGCAGGCCCTGTGCCTTGGCGAATTGCAGGTGGTGGACGTGCCGGGCGACCACTTCAGCTGCATGCAGAGCCCCCAGGTCGAAGCCGTGGCCCGCGCGTTCGAACGGCTGGCGCAGGTGGCGGCGTGAGAGTCGGGATTGTAGGCGGCTATGGGCATGTCGGTCGGCAGGTTGCGCGGGTGCTGGTCGGTCATTGCCGCTTGCGCCTGGGCGGTCGCGACCCTGGGCAAGGGCAGCGTTTTAACGACGGCGAGTTGAACGGGCAGGCCGAGATCCGTGAAGTGGACCTGTGGGACGCCCAAAGCCTGGCGGCGTTTTGCAGCGGCTGCGACCTGCTGATCAATTGCGCGGGCCCCAGCTACCAGGTGCTCGACCGGGTGGCGCTGGCCGCTTTGGCCAGTGGCGCCGATTACATCGATGTCGGCGGCGATGATCCGCTGCATCAGCTGCTGCCCGCTCAGTTGCCGCCGGGTCGTCGTGTGGTGTTATCAGCCGGCATGTTGCCCGGGCTGTCGGGGTTGTTTCCCAAGGTGCTTGCGGCGTCGTTCGAGCGCGTCGATGCCGTGCATTGCTATGCCGTCGGACTTGGGCGGTTGTCGACAACGGCGGCCGAGGACTTTCTATTGAGCCTCGGCAACGGCTATGGCCAGGCCTCGATGGGCTGGTGCGATGGCCGTGCAATCAAGTCCGCCGTACTCGTCGATGAACACTTCGAGCGGCCCTGGCTGGTGGGCGGTCCCGTAACGGCCCACCCGTATCTAACCACTGAGCAACAGCGCTTGTTTACTGACTTGCGGGTGCGCGAAGCCCAGGCCTACAACCTGTTCGACGGCGGCCACCTGCGGGCCGCACTCGGGCGCATTCAGGGCTCGCCACCGGCTCTGCGACACACGGCAGAGAACATTGCCGCCCTGGTACAGGCCAGTGCGCTGGACCTGGCAGGGCGCACGCCTTACCAGTTGCTCGCAGTCGAAATGGCAGGCCTGCAACACGGCGAACCGCAGCAGGCCACCGCCTGGTTGCGTGCCGCCGACGGCTCGGCGTTGACCGGCACAGTGGCGGCAATCTGCGCCCTGCAACTGGCCAAACTGCCCGAAGGCACGCACTACGCTGCCCAGGTGATGGACGCCGATGACTGCTTGCGCCAGGTGCTGCGCTGGTTGCCGCAGACCCGGATCCACGTCACCACTGAACTGGAGGAGGGCGTGTTATGAAGAAAATCCCCAGCCCATGGCTGCGACGTTACCCGCAGCATCAAACGCCGCGTTGCCGATTGGTCTGCCTGCCCCACGCCGGCGGCAGCGCGGGATTTTTCAGCGGTTGGCAGGCACTGTTGCCGGCTGACATCGAACTGGTCAGCGTGCAATACCCCGGCCGCGAAGAGCGCCTGAGTGAAATCTGGCCCGGCAGCCTGGAATGGATGGCGGGCACTATTACCCGGGCGCTGTGGGACCTGTCCGACCGGCCGCTGGTGCTGTTCGGCCACAGCATGGGTGCGGCGCTGGCCTATGAGGTGACGCGGCGCCTGAACCGCCAGGGCAAGGACCTGCAACGGCTGATCGTCTCCGCCCATCCGGCCCCTCACCGGCAACGTCACAGCCAATTGCACCAGGGCCCGGATGCCGGTCTGCTGGCGGATGTGCGGCGCCTGTCGGGTGGTGCGCCATCACCCCTGGACGAACCCGAGATGCAGGCACTTTACCTGCCCGCATTGCGCAATGATTACCGCCTGATCGAAAACTACTGCGGCGATATCAGCGAGCTGCTGGACGTGCCCGTGAGCGTATGCCTGGGCAGCACCGACCGCGAAGTCGATCGGGAGGAAGCCCATGCCTGGTCGGAAGTGACGCGCCAGGTCACCGACTTTCGAACCTTCAACGGCGGGCATTTTTACCTGCGCGACAGCCAGGCCGACCTGATCGAGCACCTGGAACTGTTGCTGGGCAGCCCCGCCGAACCGGCGTGGCAGTGCTGGCCGTCGACCCCATGACCGGAGAATCCTATGAAAACACCTGAGCAGTGCAGCGGGCTGGAAGACGTCCGCCTGGGTATCGACACGTTGGACGAACAGATCATCCGCGCTCTCGGCCAGCGGTTGGCCTATGTGAAAGCTGCGGCGCAGTTCAAGCCTGACGAAGCCAGCATCGCCGCCCCCGAGCGGGTGGCCGCCATGCTGCCCCATCGCCGCCGCTGGGCCGAGCGCGAAGGGTTGGACCCGATGTTCGTGGTCCCGCTGTTTGCGCAGATCATCCAATGGAATATCGACCAGCAAGTGCGCCACTGGCGCCAGCAGCATCAAGGAGCGGAGCATGAGTGAACGTCTGCCGGGATTGCTTCAGGCGCTGACCGAGGGCGAACGCCTGGCGCGCGAGAAGGGCGGCGCAGTGCTGGTGGTGTTCAGCCTGGCCTCGGAGCGCCTGGACCCGCTGCGGTTATTTGCCGCCAACCGCCAGGTACTCGGGCAAAGCCTGTTCTGGTCAAGTGACCGGGGCGCACTGGCCATGGCCGGCTTTGGTTGTACCGAGGAAATCAGCCCCGGGGCCGATGACCGCTTCAACGCCAGTGCCCTGGCGTGGCAGGCGTTGCTCAGCCAGGCCCATCAGGTGGGGCCGCGCCAGCCGTTGCTGTGTGGCGGCTTTGCGTTTGACCCGAAGGGCCCACGCTCGCTCAAATGGCAGTCATTCGCCGCCACCTCCCTGGTGCTGCCGCGCATCCTGCTGCTGCGGGAAGCCGAGCAACATCATGTGATCTTCAGCCAGTGGCTGGAGCCCGGGGCGGACGCGGTGCGTTGCGCCCAGAGCCTGGAAACCCAGTGGACGTTGCTTCTGTCCCGCTACGCCAGTGCGCCACGCCAGGAGATTCCCCTCGGCACACCGAGCGACGAAAACACCATCAGCGCGCAGCAATGGCAAGACACCGTGGCGACGGCCGTGCAGCGCATCAACGCCGGCGACCTGCGCAAGGTGGTGCTGGCCCGCGAAGTGCGGTTGACCACCTCACGGACGATCCCCTGTGGCCCGCTGCTGGAAAACCTCAAGGCGGCCTATCCCCAGGCGTACCTGTTTGCGTTCAGCCGTGGTGACAGCTGCTTTCTCGGCGCAACGCCGGAGCGGCTGGTGCGGGTGACTCGTGGCACGCTGAACACGGTGGCGTTGGCCGGTACTTGCCCGCGTGGTCGTCACGAGCAGCACGATGCCGAACTTGGCCAGGCCTTGATGGACAGCCCCAAGGACCGCCACGAACACACCCTGGTGGTTCAAACCCTGCGCGAAGCATTGCAGCCCTATTGCGCGATGCTCGACATTGCCAGCCAGCCGCAGTTGCACCGGCTGGCCAACGTGCAGCACCTGTTGACGCCGGTGATGGGCCGCTTGCATCCCCAGGTGCAATTGCTGCAACTGGTGCAGGCCCTGCACCCGACGCCGGCGGTGGGTGGCTTGCCGCGACGTGAGGCGATGGCCTATATCCGAGAGCACGAGCAGCTCGACCGTGGCTGGTACGCAGCGCCAGTGGGCTGGATGAATGCGCAGGGTGATGGTGAATTTGCCGTGGCGTTGCGCTCGGCGTTGATCAGAGGCTGTGAGGCGCACCTGTTCGCCGGCTGCGGCATTGTCGCCGAGTCGGATCCCGGGAGTGAGTACGAGGAAACGTGCTTGAAGCTGCGGACTATCCGCGATGCCTTGCGGCCTTCGGACGGAGTGCAGGTGGCGTCAGCCTGAGGAAGGCTCTCGCCCGGCAGGCCGGGCGAGAGCATGCAGCGTCTGGATCAGTTCAAGCCAAGCTTGCCACGCAGTGTGGACAGGTCTTCCGCCAGGGTATTGACCGGGCCAACCAGGGCTTTGCGGTCGGCTTCCTTGACCTTGTCGTAGGTCTCGAAACCGCCATCTTTGGTTTTGTACTTGGCCAGGATCTTGTCCACGGTGGCGAAGTTCTTGTCGACTTTGGCAACGAAGGCCTTGTCTTGCTTCTCGATCTGCGGACGGAACAGGTCGACGATTTTCTTCGCGCCGTCGATGTTGCCCTGGAAGTCATACAGGTCGGTGTGGCTGTAGCGGTCTTCTTCACCGGAGATCTTGGTCGCGGCGACTTCTTCCAGCAGGGCAGCAGCACCACCCACGACTTTTTCCGGCGGGAAGGTCAGGCCGTCCACGCGGGTTTTCAGGTCCAGTACGTCGCTGTTGAGCTTGTCCGCCAGGGCGTCGAGGCCTTTGGTGGTGTTCTCGGAGAACAGGCTGTACTCGATGCGGTGGAAGCCGGTGAAGTCTTCGGCTTTCACGCCTTTCTCGTGGTCGTCCACGCGGGAGTCGATGGAGGCGTCGAGGTCGCTGAACAGTTCGGCGATCGGCTCGATCGACTCATAGTGCACGCGGGTTGGCGCGTACAGCTTCTTGGCGGTGGCCAGGTCGCCTTTTTTCACGGCGTCGGTGAACGCCTGGGTCTGGGTGACCAGCTCGCCGATTTCTTCGGTGACGTAGATCTTGTAGTCCGACACCGGCCCTACCAGGTCCAGCGGCGCGGTGGCGGCGAAGGCGGCCAGCGGCGAAAGGCTCATTAACAACGACAATGCGAGAGACGACTTCTTCATGGGACGATTTCCGCTCTGGGGTTTGTTTTAGGTTTTGGCAGTGGTTTGTGGATGTGTCGCATCAAGCAGCGTGCGCCCGATGAAATCCTGGGCCCCGGTGACGCCTGGCAAGGTGAAGAAGTAACCGCCGCCAACCGGCTTCAGGTATTCCTCCAGAGGCTCGCCGTTGAGCCGGGTTTGCACGCTGATAAAGCCTTTCTCCAGGTCAGCCTGGTAGCAGATGAACAACAGCCCCATGTCCAGCTGACCGTTTTTGTTGACGCCGTTGGAGTAGTTGAACGGCCGGCGCAGGATCAGGTTGGCCTGGGTCTGTGCAGTACGCGGGTTGGCCAGGCGGATGTGGGCATCGAGCTTGGTCAACTTGCCTTCCGGGTCCTTGCTGTAGTCCGGGACCTGGGTTTCTTTCTGGCCATCCATGGGCGCGCCACTGGTCTTGATCCGGCCAATGATGCTTTCTTGCTCTTGCAGCGGGGTGCGGTCCCAGCGTTCGACGAAGTTGCGGATGATCCGCACCGCCTGGTAGCTGCCATTGGCGGCCCAGGCCGGTTCGTCGCTGCCTGGCTGGACCCACACAATCTGATCCATCGCCTTGTTGTCGTTGGAGTTCGGGTTGGCCGAACCGTCGCGAAAACCGAGAAAGTTGCGCGCGCTTTGTGCTGGCTCGCCGGGGCGGGCAGGGGCCTGGGGCGGCACGCTGCCTTCCTGCTTCCAGCGCACCAGCAGCAGGTCCGGCAGGTTTTTCACGATGTCGCGCAGGGCGTGGATGTTGGTGTCCGGGGTGTTGGAGCTGAACTGCAGGCTCAGGTCGCCGTGGCACTGCGCCGGTTCCAGTGCATCGTTGGGGAAACCGACCATGCGGATCAGGCGCTTGGGCTTGGCTGCGGCCAGGCCGAAGCGTTCGTCGAACAGCGACTCGCCCACCGATACGGTGATGGTCAGGTTGTCCGGTGTCACCACCGGGCCGAGGATGCCGGAGTCGGTGGGGGGCAGTTTCGGGTCGACTTGCACCACGGTGCCGCCGGTCATCAGGAACGCGATACGCTCGTTCAAGGTGCGGAACAGCCGCTCCAGGTCCTCGCGGTCGCTGGCCAATACGTCGAATGCCACCAGCATGCCGCAGGCCGGGCGCGGAGTGACGATGCCGGTCTGGTGCTTGCCATGGAAATCGTGGTGGTCCTGGGTCTTTTCACTGCTTGGCGCGGTGGTCACTTGTGCCGCCGCGTTGGCAGCCATTGCCGGGCAGCTCAGGCTGCTGCCGGCAATGGCCGCGCCAGTGGCGGCCATACCCAGCAATACACGACGACGCTGGGCGGAAAATTGTTCTGAATCACTCATGTCTACGGTCGTCTTCACTTCAGGCCGGAAAGGCCAAGGGCGGGGTCGATTCCATCGAGTGCAACGGCCAGAGCCTTGGCCTTGTCGGCGATCTGCTTGCGCTGATCGGCGGTAACGCTGTCATACGAGGCGTAGCGGCCATCGACTTTCAAACCGTTGAGTTCGGCATCGAGGGCGTTGATCGCGCTGTCGATCCCCGGCAGCAATTGCGCGGCAGATTTGGTCAGCAGCGGGCGCATCAGGTCGACCACTTTGCGGGCGGCGTCCAGGTTGGCGGCGAAGCCGTTGAGGTCGGTATGGCTGTAGCGTTCTTCCTCACCGCTGGCGGCACGTACGTCGGCCAGGCTGTTGAGGTTGCGCACCACGATGCTCACCAGTTGCTCCGGCGGCAGCGACTGGGCCAGCAGCTGTTGCTTGAGGCTGGTGACGTCGGTGACCAGGCGCTGGGCAATCGGCGCCAGGCCGTCGAGATTGCGTTGCTGGAACAGGCCGTATTCGAGACGGTGGAAGCCGCTGAAGGCCGGGTCCTGCTCGCGCTTTTCAAAGTAGTCGGCGCGGGCGTTGATCGCGTTGTCCAGTTCCGCCAGGCGTTGCGAAGCCGGGGCCAGGCGCTGGTAAGCCTCGCGGGCCGGTACGTAAAGCGCCTGGGCCTGGGCGAGGTCGCCGGCTTCGATGGCTTGGTCCAGCGCGGTAACGGCCTTGACCAGGGCGCTACCCTGGCTGCTCAGGTACACGCGGAATTCCGACAGCGGGCCGATAAACGCGACCATCGACGGCTTGGCCTTGGCTTGGGCGTCAGACTCGGCAGTCGGTGTCACCTTCAAGGTGCCACGCGGGTTGCTCAGCAGGCCGCAGGTGATCTGGTAGTCGCCGGGCAGCAGGTTGGCGTTGATCACCTGGCTCAGGCCGGGGGCGATGTTTTCGCGCTCTTCGACCACCAGCACGCCGTCGAGGATTTCCCACTCCACGGCACGGTCCGAGCGGTTGATGATGCGGAAGCTGGCGCGTCCCGCCGGTACCGTCAGCGCATTCGGTTCGCAGCTGTGGGCGTGGATGGTGACGGCGATTTCATCGTGGTTGGCCTGGCGTTTGGAGGCGGCCAGTTGCGAGGCGTAGTAGAACAGGCCACCGGCGGCGATCATCACGACCACCGAGCCGCCCACCGCCCAGCGCAAGGCGCGGGAGGGCGGAGCCGGTTGAGGGGTTTGGTTGGACAAGAGGCGGTCCTTACTGGCTGGAAACGGAAGAGGTTGTGCGGGTAGCCGGCTTGCTCGGCGGCGCCGGCAGGAAGAACATCACCAGGGCCACCACCAGGTAAATCAGGTAGGCACCGAGGGTGCTGATGGTCGGGGCGTCCTGATAGCCGAACATGCCGGCCAGCACCGAGCCCAGCGGGCCATCCATCGGCAGCGTCGCGCTGAAATCGAACAGTACGGTTTGCAGGTGGTTCCATACCCCGGCTTCGTGCAGGGCTTGTACCGAGTTGGCGAGGATGCCGGCGGCCACCACCAGGATGAACAGGCCGGTCCAGCGGAAGAACGCACCGAGGTTCAGGCGCATGCTGCCGGTGTAGATCAGGAAGCCGACGATGATCGCCAGGATCAGGCCGAGCAGGGCGCCAATCGGCGCGCCCGGACCTTCGCTTTGCTGGAACACGGCCAGCAGGAAGAACACGGTTTCCAGGCCTTCACGGGCCACGGCGAAAAACACCATGGCAATCAGTGCGGTGACCTGGTGTTTGGAGCCGGCCAGGGCATGATCGAGGGATTCATGCAGGGAATGCTTGATGGAGCGCGCGACCTTGCGCATCCAGAACACCATGGAGCTGAGAATGCCCACGGCCACCAGGCCGACGATGCCTTCGAACAGTTCCTGTTGTTTCTGCGGGAATTCGGCACTCACCAGTTCCAGGCCACCGCCGACCAGCAGCGCGAGGGCCGCTGCCAGAAATACGCCGATCCACACTGCGGGCATGTACTGGCCACGGCCAGTTTGCTTGAGATAGCTGGCAATAATGCCAACGATCAAGGCGGCTTCTATGCCTTCGCGCAGCATGATTAAAAAGGGAACAAGCATTCGGCACCGAATCGTCACTAGATAGGATGCTAAGTTGTAACATAATGATACTCATTACTAAACAGGGAATATTGACCTTTACTGAACCTTGACTGAACGGTGGTGGCAAACCGCATCCGACACTAGAATGCGCGGCATCGTCCCAGCCACCGGATTGCGCCATTCCCCATGTCGGAAAAAGACACGATTTCCATCCAACTGGTCCGCGAAGCCCTGTTGCAGAGCTGTGCGCCGGGTGCGGCGAGCGATGAAGTGTTGACCAAGGTCGGGATTGATCCAGCACTGCTGGGCCAGCCAACCGCACGCGTCCCGGCAACCGCTTACGCACGCTTATGGCGCTTGCTGGCACGGCGAATGGACGATGAATTCTTTGGCATGGACCCGCGCAAGCTCAAGTCCGGCAGCCTGGAGTTCCTCTGCCGGGCCTCCATGGCACAACCGAGCCTGGCCACTGCGTTGGAAACCGGCCTGGGGTTCCTGTCACTGATGCTCGAGCGCATGCCGGCGCAACTGGTGCGCCAGCAGAGCCTGGCGGAAATCGTCCTGTTGGAGCCGGAGCCCGCACCCAGGCGCGCCTTCACCTATTTCGCCTACTGGATGATCGTCCACGGCGTCGCCTGCTGGCTGGCTGGGCGCCGGATCCCGATCCTGGCGATTGAACTGCGTTGCCCGCAGCCGGACTTCTGCGACGACTACCAGGTGATGTTTTCCGACAACTTGCGCTTTGACCGGCCGCGTACCCGGATGATCTTTTCCGCCGACTGCCTCGACCTGCCGATCAAGCGCAGCCCGGAGGAGCTCAAGCGCTTCCTGGCCCATGCGCCCGCCAACATCCTGGTCAAATACCGCGACCCGGACAGCCTTGCCACCCGCATCAAGACCGACCTGCGGCACATGCCTGCCGACACCTGGCCGGAAACCGAAGGCCTGGCCGCATCCCTGTGCATCTCGGCCTCGACCCTGCGCCGGCGCCTGGCGGAAGAAGGGCAGACCTACCAGGGCCTCAAGGACAGCGTGCGCAAGGAGTTGGCGATCGTCTGGCTGGCCGATTCCGACATCAGCTTTGCCGAGATCGCCACCCGCCTGGGGTTTGCCGATGCCAGCTCGTTCTACAAGGCGTTTCGCAAGTGGTCGGGCTCCAACCCCGGGCACTATCGCAGCCTGATATTGAACGAAGCACTGAGCCAGTAGGTCACTGCCAGGCACCCCCGGCACGTCTGCCTGCTTATCCACGCCTTTAATGATCTGGGTCACTTTCCTGCGCCGCCGTGCGTGTGATATTCGGCGCCACCGCTCCATCGTTCGTTTCCTGACGCAGCCTGATCGGCATTTGTCGCGATCAACGTCTACGCCATTTCCCTCATTCAAGAGCAGGATTTCATGGCACTTCACAGAACCGTAGAGACCCAGGACCAAGCCATCGAAGACGTCTATTCGAGTGGCTCCGCCCAGCACAAACTGCCCAAATACCGCCTCCCGGACCACTCGACCACGCCGTCGGCCGCCTACAACCTGGTGCGCGACGAACTGCTGCTGGACGGCAATTCCCGGCAAAACCTGGCGACTTTCTGCACCACCTGGGTCGAGCCCGAAGTGCAGCAGTTGATGGCCGATGCCCTCGACAAAAACATGATCGACAAGGATGAGTACCCGCAGACGGCCGAGATCGAAAACCGTTGCGTGCACATCATTGCCGACCTGTGGCACGCGCCGAAATCGTGGCAAACCGTGGGTTGCTCCACCACCGGTTCCAGCGAAGCGGCGATGCTTGGCGGCCTGGCACTGAAGTGGAGCTGGAAGAAACGCCGGGAAGCGGCGGGGCTGCCCACCGACAAACCGAATTTCGTGTGCGGCCCGGTGCAGATCTGCTGGAAGAAATTCGCCCGTTATTTCGATGTGGAAATTCGCGAAGTGCCGTTGCGCGGTGACGCATTGGGCCTGCGCCCGGCCGACCTGCGGGAATATTGCGACGAAAACACCATCGGTGTCGTCGCGACCCTGGGCGTGACCTTCACCGGGATCTACGAACCGGTCGCAGCCCTGGCGGCCGAGCTGGACTCGATGCAACGTGACCTCGGCCTGGATATCCCGATCCATGTCGACGCGGCGAGCGGCGGGTTTATCGCCCCGTTCATCCAGCAAGAGCTGCAATGGGATTTTGTGATCGAGCGCGTCAAGTCCATCAACGCTTCCGGCCACAAGTACGGCCTGGCGCCGCTGGGCGTCGGCTGGGTTATCTGGCGCTCCACCGAAGACTTGCCGGAAGAGTTGATCTTCTACGTCGACTACCTGGGCGGCAACATGGCGACCTTTGCCCTGAACTTCAGCCGGCCCGGCGGTGAAATCATTGCCCAGTACTACAACTTCCTGCGGCTGGGGCGCGACGGCTACACGCGGATTCAACAAGCGTGCTCCGACACGGCGCAATGGCTGGCCTCGGAAATCACCAAGTTTGCCCCGCTGGAACTGGTGTACGACGGCAAGGATGGGCTGCCGGCGGTCTGCTACAAGCTCAAGGACGGCGTCGACCACGGCTTCAGCCTCTACGACCTGTCGGAGCGCGTGCGCATGCGCGGCTGGCAGATCGCGTCATACCCGTTGCCGTCCGATCGGCAGAACGTCGTGGTACAGCGCATCCTGGTACGGCATGGCGTGAGCCGTGACCTGGTGGCGTTGCTGCTGGAAGACCTGCGCAAGGCCGTTGCCCACCTGCAGAAAAACCCGGTGGAGCATTCCGACGCGGGCCCCAGCTTCAGCCATGGCGCCATCGCCGACCCGGTCATCCCGGCCGACACCCCGAACCTCGACTGAACGCACTGAACACTCACCGGGCCTCGAGGCCCGGTGCCTTTAGCGTTGCATCGCCAGGTACGAATCATCGTGACTGCCTTCTTTACTTTCCTGCACGACAACCCCTACATCCTGCTGTTCCTGGTGGTTGGCCTGTCCGTCTGGGTCGGGCGCGGCACCATCAAGGGTTATGGCCTGGGCGCGGTGGCCGGGGCCATCGTGATCGGCTGCGCGATTGCGACGTGGGCGTCTTACTATGGCGTGCATTTCGAACTCGATAACTTTACCAAGAGCCTGTTTTACTACCTGTTCATGTACGGCGTCGGGCTGCGGGTCGGGCCTTCGTTCATCAACAGTCTCAAGGGTGATGGCCTGAAATTCACCTTCCTGGCGATCCTGTCCTCGTTCCTCGGGCTGGGTATCGTGGTGCTCGGCGTTCGGCTGTTATCCCTGCCGGTGGGCGCGGCGGGCGGGATTCTTGCCGGTTCGCAAACCATGTCGGCGGCGATTGGCTCCGCCGAACAGGCGATTACCTCGGGCGTGGTGCCGCTGCCACCGGGCACCACGGCGGCGGCGGCCACCGCGATGATCGCGCTGTCTTACGGCATCACCTATATCTGGGGCACGGTCGGCATCATCCTGATCTGCAAATACCTGCCGCGCTGGTGGGGTGTGGATGCGCGCAAGGCGGCCAAGGCATTCGAGGTGGAGCACGGTGTGCCGAACGTCGACGATGCCGGGCTCAGTGGGTATCGGCCGTTTGACCTGCGGGCCTATCGCCTGGTGAACCCGGAGCTGGTGGGGCAGAGCATCGCGCAGTTTCGCCAGCGCTTTGCGTTGTACCAGATCGAGAACGTCGAGCGTGGTGAAGAGTTGCTGGGGGCTGAACCGACGCTGGTGTTGCAACTCGGCGATGTGATCGCCCTGGGCGGCAGCCTGGATGCGCTGACCGATCACATGGGCCTGATCGGGCCGGAAGTACCTGATGCCCGAGCGTTGAATATACCGCTGGATGAGGCGGTGATTCTGGTGACTCACAAGGATGCCGTGGGCAGGGCGCTCAAGGAATTCAGCCAGTCGCCGATTGCCGGGCAGGTGCAGTTGGTGGGGATTGAGCGGGGTGGTGCGCCGATTCCGGTGGGGCTGGAAACGCGGTTGCAGCGCCTGGATGTGATGCACTTGATTGGCTTGCGCAGTGCCATCGACAAGGCCACGGCGTTGCTGGGCAAGGCGGGGCGGGCGAGTACGGCGACGGATTTGCTGACGCTGTCGCTGGGTATGGTGCTGGGGTTGTTGATCGGGCTGATTCAGGTGCCGGCGTTCGGTGCGGCGGTGGGGCTGGGCAATGCGGGCGGGTTGCTGGTGTCGGGGATTATCGTCTCGTCGCTGGTGTCGCGGGTGCGGTTCTTTGGCAATACCCCGAATGCGGCGCGCAACATTCTCGAGGACATGGGGTTGATATTCTTTGTCGCGATTGTGGGGGTGAATGCCGGGGCTAATCTGGTTTCGCAGATTAGCGCGATCATTGCGTTGAAGATCTTTTTGCTTGGGTTCGTGGCTTGTACGATTCCACCGTTTATTGTTTGGGCTGTGGGTTTTCATGTGTTCAAGATCAACCCGGCGATTCTCATGGGCGGTGTTGCGGGGGCGCGGAGTCACTCGGGGCCGGCGCGGGAGGCGGCCAAAGAAATTGATAGCACGGTGCCGTGGATCGGGTTTCCGGTGGCGTATGCGGTGTCGGGGATTTTGCTCACGGTGTTTGGGTATTTTGCCATGGTGCTGGCGCGGTAGCTGTATTGGGTACATATCCGTTGCTGCGGTAACGGCGGCTTATGGTTCCGCTCTTACAGCGG
>NZ_JACAPT010000037.1:0-33215 GCF_013385565.1 Pseudomonas sp. E6002
AACCATAAGCGGCCGTTACCGCAGCAACGGATATGTACACCTTCAGGCCCGACTCCGCAGCCACTGCATAAACCCCTTCTTAACCGGCACCACAGGCGCCTCCTGCGTCAAACTCTGAGCCGCATGCAACCTGAAATCCAACAAACTTTTCATAGCCTCACTGATGTCATGCCGAGCATCCAGACAAGGCTTCAGATACTCCTTCTCAATCCGATACAACGTACAAAACGTCTTCGCCGAAAAGTCCGCAGGCACACCCTGCTCCGACAAAATCCCGGCCTCACCAATCACCTCCCCAGGCCCCATCCGCCCGGCTTCAAACTTGTGCCCGGCCTTGGTCAACATCACCGAAATCACCCCGGACTCGATGATAAACAGGTGATCACTCACCTCCCCCGCCGGCAAAATCATCTCCCCGGCGCGAAAGGTCTGCAGCGTCATGTTCTGGCTGAATGTCTCCTTCTCCTCCTGCCTCAACGTCGAGAAAATCGACGAACTCTCCAACAACGCCCGAGCCCGGGAAACCGTCACCGGCGCATTACTCTCGGCAGCCGACAACAAGCTCACCCCCGCCGCCTGCAAATGCCGAAACGCCAAATCATAAAGCTGATTGCGCACCTCACGCTTGAGCGCCATGGCCGGCACAAACCCGCTGATCTCATACTCCACGCCACCACTGGCCGACGTCTTGAACGCCACGCTGGGCGCCGGCTTGGCCAACAACGGCCGACACCCCTGCATCGCCCGCTCCAGCGCATCCAGCACGGTTTGGGGCCGCGCATGGGGGCTGACTTGCAGGCTGACCGCCAAGCCAAACATATCTGCGGGACGTGAGAAGTTGATGATCTTGGCCTTGGCCGCCAACGAGTTGGGCACCACCGCCAGGCTGCCCTGGGAGGTTTGCAGTTGGGTGGCGCGCCAGTCGATGTCGATCACCCGGCCTTCGGTGCCGTCGATGGAGATCCAGTCATCCAGTTGGTAGGGTTTGGTGGTATTGAGCACGATGCCGGAAAACACGTCGCTCAAGGTGCTTTGCAACGCCAGGCCGACGATGATTGCCACCGCGCCGGAAGTGGCCAGCACGCCCTTGACCGGCAGGTCGAGCACGTAGGCCATGGCGGCGATGATCGCGATCAGGAAGATCACCGCGCCCACCAGATCCTGCAACAGCCGCCCGGTGTGGCCGACCCGCTGCATCATCACCGCGCCGAGCAATACCGTGAGGGTGCGCGCCGCAAACAGCCACCAGCCGATCTGGAACGCCGTTGCCGCCAAATGCAGCGCCACGTTGTCGCCGAACGGCGCGACCTGCATCGGGTTCATGCCTTCGTTGAACAGCACGGCGCTGAACACCGCAAAAATCACCAGCCGCGCCGCCAGCTTCCAATTGGCGAAATCGGCAGAGATCAAACGCCATACGGCAATATCGATCAGTACCAGCGCCAAGGCACAGAACATCGGGTGATCGGAGATAAATGAGGGCATTCAGGCGACTCCAGGGCGAATGCCATGAAGATCGCATGAAATGCCTTTGGAGGGTATAGCGCCCTAGCGCTGCATCAGCCCGAATTGCCCGGACTGATAGTCGGCAAACGCCTGGTGGATTTCCTGCTCGGTGTTCATCACGAACGGGCCGTGGCCGACGATGGGTTCGTCGATCGGCTCGCCGCTGAGCAACAGCACCATGGCGTCGTCGCTGGACTCGAGGCGCAGTTGCGTGCCATCGCGCTCGAACAGTGCCAACTGCCCTTCCCGCGCCACTTCAGTGCCGTTGATCCGCACCGTGCCGCGCAACACCACCAGCGCGGTGTTGCGCCCGGCGTGCAGGTCCAGCGTCACAGAGCGGCCGGCTTTGAGGCGCATGTCCCACACGTCGATCGGTGTGAAGGTGCGAGCCGGGCCTTTGACCCCGTCGAACTCGCCCGCGATCAAGCGCAGGCTGCCGGCGTTGTCGGCCAGGGGCAGCGTCGGAATATCGCCATCGAGGATGGTCTGGTAACCGGCATCGGTCATTTTGTCCCTGGCCGGCAGGTTGACCCACAACTGGACCATTTCCAGGGCGCCGCCGCTGCGGGCGAACGCCTCGGAGTGAAACTCCTCGTGAATGATGCCCCTGGCGGCTGTCATCCATTGCACATCGCCCGGGCCGATGGTGCCGCCGGCGCCGGTGGAATCGCGGTGCTCGACTTCGCCCTTGTAGACGATGGTCACGGTTTCAAAACCGCGATGAGGATGCTGGCCCACGCCACGACGTTGCTCGGTCGGGGTGAACGCCGCAGGACCGGCGTGATCCAGCAACAGGAACGGGCTGATCTGCTTGCCCATGGTGTCGTAGGAAAACAGCGTGCGAACCGGAAAGCCGTCGCCGACCCAATGGCCGCGTGGGCTGGTGTAGATGCCGATGATCTTTTTCATATGTGTCTCCAGTAATGGATACACCTTAAATCCGATACCAATTCCGCGCTAGACGGCAAAACCGGCCCTGATCGTCCCACCAGTGGAACAAATACTCGCGGGCTGGATTATTTTATATTTCGACCATAATATGGCGACAAATATTACAAGCGTAATTTTTAGCTCACCCCGCCCCACGGAGCCCGACATGAACCCTCTCCCCCTGCGTCTTCTCACCCCCCTGGCCCTGCTGGCGGTACTCAGTGGCTGCAACAACAAGGCCGACCCCGTCGCCGAAGCGCCCCTGCCCCGCCCGGTGCTGGCCGCCAAGGTCGAAGCCGCCGGCAGCCAGCAAAGCGCCTACACCGGCGTAGTGGCCGCGCGCACGGAAAGTGACCTGGGGTTTCGCGTCAGCGGCAAGGTGATCGAGCGCAAGGTTGATCCCGGCCAGCACGTCAACCGTGGCGACACTTTGCTGGTGCTGGATATCGGCGACTTCGAACTGGCCCTGCGTTCGGCAAAAAACCGCGTCAATGCGGCCCAGGCGCAACTGCGCCAACGCCGGGACGATGAATCCCGCTACCAGCGCCTGGCCAATACCGGCGCCGTGTCGCGGCAGATTTTCGACCAGTCCGCCACCAACCTGCGGGTGGCCGAAGCCGAGCTGGCTTCCGCGCAATCCGACGCCAGCCAGATCGAAAACCGCCGCACCTACTCGGTGCTCAGGGCCGACAGCGACGGCATCATCACCGACGTGCGGGTGGACCGCGGCCAAGTGGTCGCCGAGGGGCAAGTGGTGGCGCGCCTGGCTCACGACGGCGCCCGGGAAGCCATCGTCAACCTGCCGGAAAACCAGCGCGACCAGGCTTCGCAAAAAGCCCTGGCGTTCCCCTTCGGCGCCCCTGAGCAGGCAGTGACCGCCACGTTGCGCGAGCTGTCTGCCAGCGCCGACCCGACCACCCGCACCTACCGGGCCCGCTATGTATTGCATGGCCCCGTCGACCGCTTCGCTCTCGGCTCGACCATCACCGTGCGCCTGCAAGGTAACGGCCAGGCGCAACAGACCCGCGTGCCCATCGGGGCGCTGCAGGATGCCGGCAAAGGCACCGGTGTGTGGGTCATTGGCGCCGATGACAAGGTCAGCTTCGCCCCGGTCAACGTCGCCAGCCTCGGCCAGGAGGACGCGTTGCTGGACAGTGGCGTGGACCCCGGCCAAGTAGTCGTCGCCCTCGGCGCGCACCTGCTGCACAGCGGTGACGCGGTACGCCTGTTGCCGGCCCAGGTATTGGCCCTCAACCGTCAGCAGGAACACTGATAATGCGCGGGATCAACCTCTCCGAACTGGCGGTCAAGCATCGCGCGGTCACGCTGTTCCTGATCATCGCGATCCTCGCCGCCGGGGTCTTTGCCTTTGGCAAACTGGGGCGCGCCGAAGACCCTTCGTTCACCGTCAAGGTCATGACCATCACCGCCGCCTGGCCCGGCGCCACCGCGCAAGAGATGCAGGAGCAAGTGGCCGACCGCCTGGAAAAACGCCTGCAGGAGCTGGACTATTACGACCGCGTCGAAACCATCGCCCAACCGGGCTTCGTCTCGATGCGCATGACGTACCTGGAGTCCACCCGTCCCAGCGAGATCCAGGACCTGTTCTACCAGACCCGCAAAAAGCTCAGCGACGAAGCCGCGAAGTTGCCCAAGGGGGTGATCGGGCCGTTTTTCAACGATGAATACTCCGACGTGTACTTTTCCCTGTACGCGCTGGAGGCCGAACACCTGCCCCACCGGCAACTGGTGCAAATGGCCGAGGACATGCGCCAGGGCCTGCTCAATCTGCCGGGAGTGAAGAAGGTCAATATCCTCGGCGAACAGGCGCAGCGGATCTTCGTCGAGTTTTCCTATGAGCGCCTGGCCACCTTGGGCATCAAGCCCGAGCAGATCTTCGCCGCCCTCGCCGCCCAGAATGCCGTGGCGCCTTCAGGCTTTGTCGAGACCGCCGGGGCACGCGCCTATATCCGCATCGACGGGGCCTTCGACAGCCTGGCGCTGATCGAAAACGTCCCGCTGGAAGCAAACGGCAAGCTGCTGCGCATCGCCGATGTGGCCACCGTCAGCCGGGGTTATGAAGACCCGCCCAGCTACCGTATCCGTCATCAGGGCGACCCGTCGCTGATGCTCGGGGTGATCATGGAGAAGCACTGGAACGGCCTGGAACTGGACAAGGCCCTCAAGGCCCAGGAAGCGAAAATCCAGGCCGACCTGCCGCTGGGGGTCAACTTCGCCAAGGTCTCCGACCAGGCGAAAAACATCAGCCTGGCGGTCAACGAGTTCATGCTGAAGTTCTTCGTCGCCCTCGCGGTGGTAATGGTCATCAGCCTGCTGGCCCTGGGGTTCCGCGTCGGCCTGGTGGTGGCCGCTGCGGTGCCGCTGACCTTGTCGATCGTGTTTGTGATCATGCTGATGACCGGCCGCGAATTCGACCGGGTGACCCTGGGCGCGTTGATCATTTCCCTGGGCCTGCTGGTGGATGACGCGATCATTGCGATCGAGATGATGGTGGTCAAACTCGAGGAAGGTTTTGACCGGATCCATGCGGCTACGTTTGCCTGGAGCTCCACCGCCGCGCCGATGCTCACCGGCACGCTGGTGACGATTATCGGCTTCCTGCCGGTGGGTTTTGCCCGCTCGGGGGCCGGTGAATATGCCGGGAATATTTTCTGGATCGTCGGTTTTGCGCTGATCGCCTCGTGGCTGGTGGCGGTGGTGTTCACCCCGTACCTGGGGGTCAAGCTGCTGCCGCACATCGAGCCGGTTGTCGGCGGCCACGACGCAATTTACGCCGGGCGCTATTACCAGAAACTGCGGCGCCTGGTGGATGCTTGCGTGCGCAGACGCTGGCTGGTCACCGGGCTGGTGGTGGCGGCCTTTGTGCTGTGTGGCCTGGGCATGGGCGTGGTGAAGAAGCAGTTCTTTCCCAACTCCGACCGTTCCGAGCTGATTCTGGAGGTGTACATGCCACCGGGCAGCGCCTTCAAAAGCACCGAGGCGGTAGCGGCGCAGGTGGAAAAGGCGTTGATGGAGGAGCCGCAAACCGTAATGGTCGACACCTATGTCGGCGGTGGTGCACCACGGTTTTTCCTGTCGCTGAACCCTGAGCTGCCAGATCCCGCCTTCGCCAAGTTGATCGTGCAGACCGCCGACGCCCATGCCCGGGACAGCCTGAAAAAACGCATGGCTGAACGCATCGCGGCCGGCGAATTTCCATCGGCGCGGGTGCGCGTCACCCAGTTGGTATTCGGCCCGCCGGTGCCCTTCCCGGTGGTGTTTCGCGTGTCCGGTCCCGACCTGAATGTGCTGCGCAGCCTGTCTGAAGACGTGCGCCAAGTGGTCGCGGCCAACACACTCACGCGGGACAGCTTCCTCGACTGGGGCGAGCGCGCCAGCAGTTACCGCCTGGTACTCGACCAGGACCGCCTGCGCCTGCTGGGCTTTACCCCCGACGGGGTGAAATCCCAGCTCAACGCGTTGCTCAGCGGCAACCCGATTACCGAAGTGCGCGAAGGCAATCGCACCGTTTCAGTGGTTGCCCGCTCCCAGGGCAGCCAGCGCGAAGACCTCGGCAACCTCGACAATATGACCCTGACCAACAGTGCCGGTGTCTCGGTGCCATTGGCCCAGGTCGGGCATTTCCAGGCGGTGATGGAAGAACCGATCCTCAAGCGCCGCAACCGTGCGCTGACCGTGGAAGTGCGCGCCGACATCGTCGACGGCACCCAGCCGCCAGACGTGGAAATGGCGGTGTACAAGGACCTGCAACCCCTGATCGCCAAGCTGCCGGCCGGGTATCAGATCGTCATCGGCGGCCCGGTGGAGGAAAGCGCCAAGGCCAACGTGGCGCTGGCGGCACTGTTCCCGATCATGATTCTGCTGACGTTGACGGTGATCATGTTCCAGGTGCGTTCGTTCGGGGTGATGTTCATGGTGTTCGCCACCGCGCCGCTGGGGCTGATCGGGGCGGTGCCGACGCTGCTGCTGTTCAACCAGCCGTTCGGGTTCAACGCGATATTGGGGTTGATCGGGATTGGCGGGATTCTGATGCGCAATACGCTGATCTTTACCGACCAGATTCGGCAGAACCAGGACCAGGGCATGGTGATTCGCGAGGCGATCATCGAGGCCACGGTGCGCCGGGCACGCCCGGTGATCCTGACCGCGCTGGCGGCAGCGTTGGCGTTTATTCCGCTGACATTGTCGGTGTTTTGGTCGTCGCTGGCGTATGTGCTGATTGGCGGGGTGCTGGTGGGGACAGTGTTGACGTTGCTGTTCTTGCCGGCGCTGTGCAGTCTGGTGTTGGGGCGGGAGAAGACCCGGGAAGTGGTGCCTGCAACCTGATCCAACCAACACCACAAACCAATGTGGGAGCGGGCTTGCTCGCGAAAGCGGTGTACCAGATAAGCAGATGTCGACTGATAGACCGCATTCGCGAGCAAGCCCGCTCCCACACAAGCCCGCTCCCACATTTAGAGGTGTGGCGTTTTTAAGTCAGCGCTTGGAGAGCTCCATGATCATCCGGCTCAGCAGATAAATCCGCGGCGCCACGCTCTCCACCTCGGCATATTCCTCCGGCGTATGGATATTGCCCCCGACAATCCCGAACCCGTCCAGGGTCGGCGTACCCACGCCAGCCGACAAGCTCGCATCCGCCGCCCCGCCGCTGCCCTCAATGGTCAGCTTGCGCCCCAGCTCGCCATAAATCCCCTGGGCAATCGTCACCAGCTTGTCCGACTCCGGCGTCTGCGGCATCGGCGGCAGGCCACGGTGCAAACTGGTGGTCACTTCAGTCTCGGGGATCAGCTTGTTGGCCGAGACCCGTGCCAGGTCTTTCTCGATCCGGTCAAACTCTTCCGGCAACGCCGCCCGTACATCCGCCTTGGCGGTGGCCTGGTCGGGGATCACGTTGACCCGGTCGCCGGAGTTGATCACGGTGAAGTTGATGGTGGTTTTCTTCTCGGCATCCCCCAGCTTGCCCAGTTGCAGAATCTGGTGCGCCGCTTCCATCGCCGCGTTGCGCCCCAATTCCGGGGCGACGCCGGCGTGGGCGGCCTTGCCCTTGACCTCGACCACGGCGGTGGCGCTGCCTTTGCGCCATACCACCAGGCCATCGGCCGGGCGACCCGGTTCCAGGTTGAGCGTCACGTCGTGGCCCTTGGCGGTGTTGCGGATCAGCTCGGACGCGCCGTCGGTGCCGGTTTCTTCGCTGGCGTCCAGCAGGAAAGTGATTTGTGCGTAGTCCTTGAAGCCCTGGTTTTTCAGGACTTTCAAGGCGTAGATGCCGGCGACGATGCCGCCCTTGTCATCCATTACGCCCGGGCCATAGGCGCGGCCGTCCTTGATGTGGAACGGCCGGGCAGCCGCCGAGCCTTCCT
Source organism: Pseudomonas sp. E6002 (assembly GCF_013385565.1). Lineage (NCBI taxonomy): Bacteria > Pseudomonadati > Pseudomonadota > Gammaproteobacteria > Pseudomonadales > Pseudomonadaceae > Pseudomonas > Pseudomonas sp. E6002. The sequence goes on from NZ_JACAPT010000037.1 coordinate 7,818, forward strand.
TGAACACCGTGTCCATGTGGGCCATCAGCAGGATCCTGGCCTTGCCGATGCCCTTGAGGGTGGCGATGACATGGCTGTTATGAGCGGCGGCATCCGGCACCAGCTGGATGCTGAAACCCAGTTGCTTGAGCTCATCGACGGCGATGTCACGCACTTGGGTCAGGCCCGGCTCGTAGCCGGAGCCCGAATCGATATTCACCAGGCGCTCCAGCAGTTTCAAGGCGTCGGCCTTGTACTGCTCGGAATCGGCCTGGATCTGTTTGTGGGGTTCGGCGCTGAAGGCCGGCATGGCGAAAGACAGCGCCAGGGTGGCCGCCAGCAAGGTACGCGGGAAGTTGAAGAGCATGAACCGATCCTTGTTTTTGTTGGAAGGTAGCGCTCCACCCTACCTGACAAACACCGATTTGTTGATCCTCAGATCGACCTCAGCCAACTTCCCTGCACCGAACTGACCCGGTTGCGCCCGCTGCTCTTGGCCTCGTACAAGGCCTGGTCGGCATCGTTCAGCCAACTGGTGGCGTCGGCGTGTGCCGGCCGGTATGGCGCCAGGCCGATGCTCAGGCTGGCGCGCAAGGTCGGGTCCTGTGCGTAGGCCAGGGAGTTGAAGCGATCACGCAGGGCGTCCATCACCTCGGTGGCGCGGTTCAGGGGCATGTCCGGCAGGATCACGCAGAATTCGTCGCCACCGTAGCGCCCGGCCAGGTCAGTGGCCCGCAGGTTCTGGCGCAGCACTTTGCTCAATTGACGCAGCACGATATCGCCGGTGACATGGCCGTAGGTGTCGTTGATGGTCTTGAAGTGGTCGATGTCGATCAGCGCGATGGCGGCGCCCTGCTGGTCGCGGCGGCAGCGCTGGAACTCGATTTCCAGGTGGTCTTTCCAGGCGCCGTGGTTGAGCAGGCCCGACAGGCTGTCGGTGCGGCTCAGGGCCAGCAACTCGCGCTTGTGCCGGGCCAGGGTGATCGCTTGCCGGTAACAGATCCAGCCCAGCGCCAGGGGATACAGCATCAGGATCGGCAGGCAGGCGTAGAGCTGCACTTCACTGGTGAGGGCGGTCACCGCCGGAGTGAACACCAGCATCGAGGCGCCGATGCCCAGCGCCTGGGCCACCCAACCGGCGAGCATGAAGCGCGGGCCGCCGATGGCGACGTTGTTCATGGTCATCATCGACAAGGTGGTCACGCTGGGCAGCGGGTTGAACTGCATGGCGCCAACCCAGAACCCGCCGCAAAACGAGTCGAACAGCAGGTTGCGGTGTTCCGAGCGCAGGGAGTTTTTCGAGTGCCGCGACCATTGGTAGGCCACATGCGGCCAGATGAAGGCATTGGCGATCATCACTCCCCAGACCCAAGCGGATTTATCCAGCGGGTAGATGGCGGCGGCCACACAGACAAACCCGAGGGTCAACCCCAGGGTGCGCGACTTGTACAAGCGTGAAGCGAGCGAAAGTCCGTTTCCTCCTGCGGCTGGCATGTCTGGCTTGATCCTGGATGAATGCCCGAAGTCTATCAGGGCACCGGCAGATCGCCACTACCGCTCATAAGCTGACCTTCAGCTGGAAAAGCCCCGGGCCAACATCAGCGCCACCCCCAGCAGCAACACCGCCGTGGCCCGTTGCAGCAACACCCGGCGCTTGGGGTTTTCCAGCACGTGCTTGATGCGCTGGCCGAAGTAGCAATACAGGCAGCCGCTGGCAAATTGCAGCAGCAGGAAGGTCAGGCCGAGGATCGCGATGTCGGCGGCGGCACTGCCCTGGCCGATGGCGGCGAACTGCGGGAATACCGCGCTGAACAGAATGATCGCCTTGGGATTCGACAACCCGGTCAGCAGACCTTTTCCGAACAGGCTGCGGGCATTTTCCGGGGTTGCATCGTTGGTCTTGATGGTCACTCCGCTGCTGGTCCATTGCTTGTAGGCCAGGTAAAGGATGTAGGCCACGCCTACCACCTGGATGATCCGGGTGATCAGCGGGTAATCCTTGATCAGCTCGGAGAAACCCACGGCAAAGATCAGGATCGACACCAGGTAGGAAACACTCGCCCCGAACTGCGCCGGCAGGGAGCGGCGCAGGCCGTCCTTCAGGCCGAGGCTGAGCAACAACAAGGTCATGGGCCCGGGGCTGAAGGCCAGGGTGGTGCACAGCAGCAGGAAATACAAAAACGAAGACAGCGTCAGCGCGGTGGCCATGGCGTGGAATTTCACAGCAGGAAAGAGGGCTTGCAGTCTAGGGCGCACGTGCCGCCACAGGCAGGTAAACTCTACGGATATACGCGCAGACTTTACCGGTGAAGTTGGCGGCAAACTTAAGGACAGTGTGATGCCCATTCCTGCGATTCACTTTCATGACCGAGCACCGAAGGTGCAGCAGATCGTCGATGCCCTGGCCCATGCGATCGAGCAAGGCGAATTGGCCGCTGGCAGCAAACTGCCTTCGGTGCGTGAGTTGGGAGCCTTGCTGGGCGTCGGAAAATTCACCATGAATGAAGCGCTGGATCGCCTGCGCGGGCGTCACCTCCTGACCTCCAGCCAGGGCCGCGGGCACTTTGTCGCCAGCAGCCTGGCACAGCCGTCGTCCAGCACCTGGGTCGACTTGCTGCCCCAGGACTTGCTCAGCGTACTGCGCCGCCCCCTGGCCATGGCCCAGGGCGACCTGCGCCCCGGCGGCGGCCATCTGCCGGAAGACTGGCTGGATTCCGAAGCCCTGCGCCAGGCCATGCGCAGCGCAGTCCGCGCCCCTACCCTGCGCATCGCCGGGCTGGGCACCCCGGCGGGCCTGCTGCCGTTGCGCCAGGCGCTGCAACAGAAACTGCACGGTGAAGGGTTGTCGGTGCCGGTGGAACAAATCATCACCACGCCCAACACGGTGCAAGGCCTGGACATGCTCATGCGCCTGCTGGCGCGGCCCGGGGACACGGTGCTGCTGGATGCACCGTGTTATTTCAACTTCCACGCGAACCTGGCGTTGCATGGGGTCAAGGTGGTGACGATCGCCCGGCGGCCTGATGGTTTTGATTTTTTCGCGCTGGAGCAGTTGCTGGCGCAGCACCGTCCCAGCCTGTACCTGACCACCAGCGTGTTGCATAACCCCACCGGGCATTCATTCAGCCCGAGCCAGGCATTTCGGTTGTTGCAACTGGCCCGGGAGTATCGCTGCCATATCGTTGAGGATGATCTTTACGGGGATTTGCACCCTAACCCGCCGCCGCGCCTGGCGACTTTGGCGGGATTGGAGCAGGTGACGTACCTGTCGGGGTTTTCGAAGGTGCTGACGGCGAACGCGCGGGTCAGTTATGTGGTGGCGGCGCCGCAATTGGCGGCGAATCTGACCAATATGAAGTTGATGAGCGGCGGCATAACGTCGGAGCTGTTCGAACAGATTGTGTATCGGCTGCTGAGTGAGGGTGGGTATGCCCGGCATCGCAAGCGCATGGTTCAGCGGCTGCTGGAGGCCGGTGGGCGGGTTGAGCAGTGGCTGCGGCGTTGCGGGTGTGAATTGCCGATGGGATTTGAGGGCGGGATGTTCATCTGGGCGCGGTTGCCGGCCGGGGTGAATGGTGAGCGGCTGGCTGAAGCAGGGTTGAAGCGTGGGATGGTGTTGGCGCCGGGGGCGTTGTTCGGGTATGAGCCGGGGTTGCGGGATTTCATGCGGTTTAATGTGGCGCATTGCGACGAAGGGCGGGTTCAGGTGCAGTTTGAAGGGTTGCTGAGGGCGCCAACCCGAAGAGTTGGCGCCGGGGTTACGGATCAAGCGGAGGGTTGATCACCGTTCACTGGAGATCACGCGCTGGCTGCAGATATGAGCCATGCTGACCGGGGTAGCGTCGCCACCCACGCCGACATCCGGGTACTCCTCGATGCGCAGGCGCCAGACGGCGAAGTTGTAGTTGGTCTCCCAGGTATTTTTGTAACCCGAGTCGTAGGACACATACCTGACAGTCGCCTCACCCGCGCAGTTGCCCAGGTTGACCGTACCGGATGCCGCGCCCGACACGCCGGTTACCGAACCGTAGTAAGGGATGTACACCGGCAGGTAGGTATTACGGTTGACGTGCTTGTCGAGTTGCAGATACGGGGTCAATCCCTGCAGGCGTTTACCGGTGCTGTCGGCCCAGGTCACGGCCCAGCTCAAGTCACGTGCCGCCTGGGTGGTCATGAACGGGTCGTAGTCATTGGCCGAAGCCGGGATCCGCACCACGTTGTCACCTTGCACACTGTGGCTCAACACCTCGGGTGTGGAGCCCAGCGACAGCTTGTAGCGCGCCGTAGCCTTCCAGGTTGCGACCGGGTTAGGCCGCACCCGTACGTTCACCACGCCATTAACCGATGGCGTTGGCCAGGTGATTTTCGCCTTGGGGCTGATCGGGATCCATTTGACGCCGTCAAAATACTCGGAAATCCACTGGCCCCGATCGCTCTCGTTCACACCGTCGAAATAGGCACTGACCTTCTGCCCGCGCAGGGCCTTGAAGGAGAAGTAGTCTTCATCGGTCGCCGTGTCGGAGTTACCCGTGACGTAGTTCAGGGTATCCGGCAGTTGATAAGCCGTTTCGAAACTGTCGTTAGGCTCGAAATCGTCAATCGTCATGTTGATATCCACGCCGAAACTGAACGGCGAACCGTCAGCGGAATTGGCATGCATGAACCAGTAGTAGTCGCCAGGTGGCAGTACGCCAGCCAACACCTCGTTGGCATTGCCCGGGTTATCCGACGTGCCGAGAGAAGTGATGTTGTTCTGGCCGTCGTCCTGGAACAGGGTCAGGGACATGTTGGTGGCAGCACTCTGCCCTACCAGCATCACAGTCGCCCGTGCTTTTTGCGGCACGTTGAAGTGGTAGCAGACGTCGTTGCCGGTTTGCACACCGTCCAGGTTATACATCTGGTTGATGCCGAGGGTCTGGCACAGCGGCGTGAACGCCTGGGCCGCCACGGCCTGGGCATCCACCTTGGCGCTATCTGCCTGTACAGGCTCGGCGACCACAACCCCGCTCAAGGCCTTGGCAGCCTGCACCGGCTTTTTCAGCTGCTGCGAGGTTTTGATTTTGTCCAGGAAGGCAGCCGACGCCTTCTGCGCCGTGACGTTGCCGCCACTCTTGAGGGCTTGTTGCACGGCTTGCTGCAACGGTTGCGGCGTCAAGTGTGCAGGAGATTGTTCGGCCAGGGCGCAGGCCGAAACGAAGCAGGACGCCGCGATGGCGGCTCCGAGCATGAACGCTTTTTTCGATTTCATTTTTTATCCATCCATAGTTAAAAAATTGAAGCTCAGGTGATCGGCGACATCCGGTCACCTGGGATGGAATGTAGGACATAACTGTATGCATGTACAGTATTTTTATGACGGCAGGATAGATGCGCCAATCCCGACTACGCTCATCCCCAACAAAAACAACACCGAGCGCCCCTAATGACTCACCCCACCGAGGCCTTCCGCACCACCTACCGCGCCAGCATCCACCCCTGCTACAACCCGTGGCTCCACGCTGGTTTCGTTTTCGGCTACGGCCTGCTCTGCATCAGCCTGTTCTGGTCCACCACCCGGCAAATCCAGCTATTGGAATGGCTGGCCATCCCCCTCACCCTGATTTTCTTCAACCTGTGTATCTATCTCGTCCACCGTCACCTGGGCCATCACAAACACACCTTCGCCCGCCTGTTCTACGCCCGTCACACCGGCGACCACCACAGCTTCTTCACCCCCGATCACATGACCTACGACAGCCCTCGAGACTGGCGTGTCATCCTGTTCCCCGCCTGGCTCATCCTGGTCCACAGCCTGGTCATCACCCTCCCCGCCTGGTGGCTGCTCAAACACCTCAACCCCAACGTCGCCGGCCTGTTCGCCGGCTGCATGATCCTCGGCTACCTGCTCTACGAGTTTTTCCACGCCTGCGAACACCTGCCCCCCGACCACCCCGTGGCCCGCCTGCCGTGGATCCGCCAGATGCACCACCTGCACGCCCTGCATCACCGGCGCGAACTGATGCAGGGACGCAACTTCAACATCGTCCTGCCGCTGATGGACTATCTGTTCGGCACCCTGCATTGGGAACCGCCCACCACTGATCACCAGGAATCGTCATGAGTACCCGTCCAAGCAACGTTGGTCGTCTGGTCCTGCTGATCCTGACCGCCATCGTCGCCTTCCTGCTGCTGATGCCCACCAAAGTGCAACCGGTCAACTGGTCGCCGCCCAAGGCGCCATCCCTGAAGGACGGGCCCTACGCCGAAAACCAGCGCCTCAAGGACGTGAAAAGAACCGGCGCCCAGGACATCGCCGGGCCCGAAGCCTTGTTGCTGGATGGCAAAGGGTTCCTCATCACCGGCCTGCATGACGGGCGCATCATCCGCACGGCCCCCGAAAGCCACGTTCTCGAAGAGCTGACCAACACCCAGGGTCGCCCCCTGGGCCTGGCCCTGCATCCGGACGGGCGGTTGATCATTGCCGATGGGATCAAGGGCCTGCTCGCCCTCGACACCCAGCACAATCTCACCACCCTGGCCACCAGCGCCGCCGGCCTGCCGTTTGGCTTTGTCGATGACGTCACCGTCGACGCCGCCGGGCGTTATGCGTACTTCAGCGATGCATCAAGCCGATGGGGTTATGGGGAAGACGGCGAGGCGGTGATCGAGCACGGCGGTGACGGCCGTTTGCTACGGTATGACTTCAGCACCGGCCACACCGAGGTATTGCTGGACCAGTTGCAATTCGCCAATGGCGTGGCCCTGGGGCCGAACGAAGACTATGTGCTGGTCAACGAAACCGGCGCCTATCGCATCAGCCGCTACTGGCTCAAGGGCGACAAGGCCGGCGTCCACGACCTGTTTATCGACAACCTGCCGGGCCTGCCGGACAACCTCAGTTTCAACGGCAAGGACCGGTTCTGGGTTGCCTTGTATTCACCGCGCAACCCGCTGCTCGACGGTTTTGCCGGCTACCCGCTGATGCGCAAGATCATGGTACGGGCACTGATGGTGGTGCCCAAGCCCATCGAGCGTAAGGCCTTTGTGCTCGGGCTGGACGTGAACGGCAAGGTCATCGCAAACCTGCAGGATGGCAGCAGCGGTAACTACTCGCCCGTCACCACGGCACGTGAGTACGGTGACTGGTTGTATCTGGGTTCGCTTAAAAACACCGGTATGGCGCGCTTGCCACTCAAGGTGGCGTTGGCGCAATAACGAAAAAAAGCCCCTCGGCTATGGCTTGGACCAGACCTCCCAAATGATTGCCAGGACCATCAAAACCATTCCGCCGTAATAGGGCCATACTGCCCATCGCTTCAGGGCCACGGGGACGGACGTCAACTCTGCCTCAGTTACCTCGCCCTTTTTCAAATGGCGTTTTGGCATGGACAGCAGCTCGACGATCACAACCATTCGCATGGTTTTGTCGATCGGCAGATTCCTGCGCCAAAAACGCTTGGTGCGTTGAACGGCCTCGTTTTCGGTGAAATAGCTTTCCAACTCATCGAGTTTTCTGTACGCGACGAAGAGCAACAGTCCCAAGTTGATAAGCATCCATAAAAGCAACGTAACAGTGAAAAAATCATAATAAGACATGATCAAGCCCCATCAGGCTGATACATCAGGTCACCCATCATTTCTCCACCCCATTCACCGGCACGCCCAAACGTACTCCCGGCGGCATAACCTCCGGCAGCACCGCCGATGATCCCGCAGACCAGCGCACCCTGCCCTTTCACCGCAACCCCCATGACTATCCCGCATAAACGTCTCCCGAGCGCAGCCCCCAGAGTCCCTCCAATAGCGGCTCCACCCACCCCGCCCACCAACTTCCCACCCTCCACATACTTCGCCCGCCTACACATCGCCTCCCGCCCCTCCATACATGCTTCCTTGATCTCCAACCCCGCCACACCCACATCCAACGCCAACCCCACATACGTCCCCTTGCCCAAAAACCTCGACGTCTCGGCAATGCTGCGAATCCGCTGCGTGTAGCCCACGATTTCACTCTTGTGCAGATAACTCTTGGTGGAAATACCCAGTACTTTTTTCAGTGACTTATTGGTTTTCAGGCTCGTGCCAAATCGCGCCGCACCTTGAAGTTGAGTATCCAAGCGCCGGAACAACATCTGCCGCTTCTGGATAAACGCTTTCTTATTCAAGGCTCCATCCTTGAGTTGTTGATGCAAACGCTCAATTTCTTCCAGAGTGCGCTGAACCTCGTCCAGGTGTCGCCCCCAGGCCGCCGTCGAACTGCCGACTCCCACCGAGCTATAAGCCAATAAACTCTGGAATAGATCATAGTTATTGATCACCGCCGCCCCAGCCGAGGCATCCAACTCCAGATTGCGCTGAATCTCCTGGGCATGGCGCATCAACCATGCATCATCAGTAGTGCAAGCCACAGCGTAGGCATCGGGAACGATCACCATCTGCCCCGGCGTCACCAGGCTTGCCTGACGCAAATGCAGGTTCAACGCGTCGAATTGATCGGAAAGTTGCCCACTGGCCCCGGTCAGTAACCGGGATTTCAAACTGAGGTAGTCCGTGGTGCGGTCATTGATGTATCCCTGCGCCATCACTTACATCCCTGATGTAATGGATATGGCGCAGGAATATAGGCAGGCGAACACGGCCCGGACACAAGGTTGGAACAGCTGAAATTACATTTGGGAAATCACCTACCTGGCAGGTAATCAAGGCCTACAAAAAATCGTCGGACTCAATACCCCGTCATCTCCAGATACCCCACCCCACCCTGAAATTTCACCGGCCCCTCCCAGTAAGGAATGCTCAGGTTCATCCAGGCCTTTGGGTTGACTGCTTCCGTGGTGATATCCAGATGTTTGCCCGGGATCTTCAATGACCACTGGGTGGGAATGCTGCGCCCATCAATGGCAGTCGTGCCCAGCGGCGTCAGTTGAATATCCTGGTTGTGCAGGGTCTGTGTGTGGCCCTCTTTGTCGATCCAGGTGCCGGTCAGGTAGGACGGTCCGTCTTTCTGCCGCACCCGAAACAGCATCAATTGCTCGCCACTGTCCAGGTGCAGGGAGAACCAGTCCCAGCCGGTCTGGCTGGCGGTCAGGGGCTGGCTGCTCCACTCGCGGTCGAGCCACGCGGTGCCGGTCACCGGGTAGTTTTTTCCGTCGATCGTCACGCGGCCATCTGCCTGTAAAAACGGCTGGCTGTAGTAGTACGACGCCTGGCCCTGGTCGGACTTGCGGCTGTAGCCGTTGTCGCCCTGGAGCACCAATGGGCGGCTGGAGGTCAGGTGCAGGTCATAGTTGAAATGCTCGCCTGCAGCCTTGAGTTGCATGTCCGCCAGGGGGCTGGCTGCACCGGGGCGGGTGGCGAAATTCCAGTCATCGATCCAGGCATTGAACGGCACCGCCTGGGCCCCTGCCTGCCCCACGCCGCCGCGGGCGTAGCGTTCGCTGGCGTAATGGCGGGTGGCCGAGGTGACGGCGGCGTGGCCGAGCCAGATCGTCGAGTCGTGCCAGCCGGGTTGTGTCGGGCCGGCCTTGAGTGCGTTGCGAAACAGCGTCCATTGCACGCCGTAGGCATTGCCCTCGGCATCCTTGAGGTTGGCGGTGAGGTACCACCATTCGATGCGATAGCCGTCATGGGGGCCATGGTCCTGGGGAAAGCTGAAGACCTTGCCGGGCACCACCTGGGCAAAGTCCGCGGCCTGGCTGCCCAGTCCGGCGAAGCTTTCTTCAGGTGCAGGTGGTTTGTCGCAGGCGCCCAGCAGCAGGAACGTCGCCCATAGCAGGCACTTAATCTTCATTGGCAAAGGTCCTCAGCAAATCCGCCGGGCGACTGCGGTACAGCTGCCACAACGGCCAGGCCGAAGCCAGCAAGGTGGCCAGCATCGCCAGGCCCAGCAGTTGCGCCAGTTGCCCCGGGAACACCTGCAACGGCAGGCGCCAGCCGAAGGCCTGGACGTTGATCACCACGTCCAGGCACCACGCCAGCAGCAAGCCCAGCGGCAACGCCAGCACCAGGGTCAGCACCGCCAGCAGCCAGGTCTGGCCGAGGTTGAGCAGCATCAATTGGCGTCGTGTCACGCCCAGCGCCCACAGCGGGGCCAACTGGCCAAGACGGCTTTGGCTCTGGGTCAGCAGGCTGATGAACAACGCCACGCCGGCCACGCCCAGGGTCAGGCTGTTAAGGGCGGCGGTGGCGGCAAAAGTTCGTTCGAATACCTGGCTCGACCAGCCCTTGAGCTGCTGCTGGTCGACGATGCGGCTGTCTTCGAGGGCAAACCGTTCCTGTACTGCACGCACCAGCGGCAGCACGTTGCCCGGCAAAACCCGCAGGTTGAAACGCGCCGGCGACAATCCCGGCCAGTGCTGCAACAGGTGCCGCGAATTCACCAGCAAGTGGCCCTTGGGGTTGCCGTAGTCGGCATAAATCCCCACGACCTTCGGCGACCATGGACCTTGGGGCGTGGGGATGCTGACCACATCGCCCAGCCGCACCTTGAGCCGGCGTGCCATTTGCTCACTGAGCATCAGGCTGTCGTCCTGCAACAACTGGCTCCATGGGTTCGCCGCCGCTTCCAGCAGCGGCCAATGCTGGCGATAAGTAGGGTCGTCGACCACGCCGAACAGGTCAGCCGGCCACCCCTGCAACTGCACCGCAACCTGCCAGGTCGGCAGCACTGTCTGCACCAGGGGCTGCTGTACCAGCCAGGTTTGCAGCGCCTCGGCCTGGGCCGGATTTTGCGAATTGAGGTACAACTCGGCGGTCAGGCGTTGTTCCAGCCAGTTGTTGAAGGTCTGGCGAAAGCCCGAGGTCATCGAGCCCGCGCCGATATTGGCGGCCAACGCCAGCAGCAAGGCCATCAGCGCCAGGCTCAGGGCCGGCAACTGCTGGCGGCAATCGGCGAGAAACCATTGCCCCAGCACCGAACGGCTGCGCCCCAATACCGCCTTGAGCACGCCATTGAGCACCACCGGCAAGCCCAGCGCAGCGCCCAGCAACAAGGCCGCCATCAATACAAAACCACTGGCCAGGCTGTCGCCAAATACCAGTGCCAACAGCGCAACCAGTAAGGCCGAACCCGCCACCCAGCCCTGGCGTCGCAGCCAGCGCCCATGGGCCTGGTGCCAGGCCTGGGCATTGGCCAGCGCCAACAACGGCAAACGCGCCGCCCGCCACAGGCTGCTCGCCCCGGCGAGCAACGCGCCGAGCAAACCCAGGCCCAGGCCACTGAGCCACCACAGCGGGCTGAGGCTCAGTTGGCCGGGTACCTCGGCGCCATACAGACCGCGCAAGCTGGCGGCTACATCCGGCAGCAACAGGCTGGCCAGCAAGTACCCGCTGGCCACGCCCGCCAGGCCACCCAGCACGGCCAGGCCACCGAGTTCCACCGCCAGGCTGAGGATCAGCATCCGCGCACTGACCCCGCACGCCCGCAAGGTTCGCAGCAGGCCGCGCCGCTGCTCCAGCGCCAGGCCGATGGCGGCATGCACGATAAACAGGCCCACCACAAAGGACAGAAAGCCCAGCGCATCGAGGTTCAGATGGAAGCTTTCAGTGAGGCGCGCGAGGTTGTTTTCCTCGGCCTGCTTGAGCTGCAGTTGCGCGCCCAGTTCCGGCGGCAGGGCGGGATGCGCGGCGGCAAAGGCCTTGCCCAGCAGCAACCGCGACAGGCGTTGGGGCATGTCCAGCAACGGTTGGGCGAAGCCGATATCGGTCAGCAATACGCCAGGGGCCATGTCCGCTTGAACATGCAGCGGCGGCAGCGCGAGCCCGGCGGCTGTCAGCGGCTGGTCGCCCTCTTTCAGGCCCAGAGACTGCAAGGTCTGCGGCGCGATCCAGGTGCGTCCCGGCGGGTTGAAGAACGCGACCATCTGCGCCCGGTCCAGGGTCTGCCCGGCCAGCGCGCCACCGCCGGGCAACGACACCGGGTCGATGCCCATCACTTGCAGGCGCTGGTCTTCATGGCCCTTGAGCTGCACGCGGCCCTGCACCACCGGCGACACCGGCCACCCGGCGCGGCGCAGGTCGGCAAACAGCGCCTGGGGGAAGCTGGCACCGTCCGGCGCACTGAGGCTGGCCTGGGGTTCGCCGCCGATCAGCTGGCTGGCCCGCGCGTAGCTGTCCCGCGCCTGGCTGTTGAGGGCTTGCACGCCGGTCAACAGTGCGGTGGCCAGCCACAGGCCAGTGAGCACACTGAAGAATTGCACAGGGTGGCGCCGCCAATGGCTGAGCAGCGCGCGCAGTGTCCAGTGGAAGACGCGCATGTCAGCGGGCGTCCGCAGCGAGTACCTGGCCGCGATGCAACACCACCTGCTGGTCAAGGCGCGCCGCGATGCGCGGGCTGTGGGTGACCATCAGCAAGCTGGTGGGGCTGTCCCGCAGCAGGTCCAGCAGCAGTTGCAGCACTTCGTCACTGGTGCCTTCGTCGAGGTTACCGGTGGGTTCGTCCGCCAGCAACAAGCCGGGGCGCGACGCCAGGGCTCGTCCTACCGCTACCCGTTGCTGCTGGCCGCCGGACAGTTGTTCGGGGTAACGCCTGAGCAAGTCACCCAGGCCGAGTCGCTCCACAAGCTGCGCTTGCCACGCCGGATCGAGGCGCCCGGCCAGGCGCGCCTGGAAGGCCAGGTTGTCTTCGACCCGCAGGCTGCCGATCAGGTTGAACTGCTGGAACACCAGGCCGATCTCGGTGCGCCGCCAGTGGGCCAGTTGCGCCTCACTCATCTGGTCCAGGCGCTGGTCGCCGACCTGGATGCTGCCACGGTCGACCTGGTCGAGCCCGGCCACCAAATGCAGCAGCGTGCTTTTGCCACTGCCCGACTCACCCATCAACGCCAGGCTGCTGCGCGCTCCCAGGTACAGGTCGACACCTGCCAGCACGGTCAACGGCCCCTGCGGCGTGCCATAACTCTTGAATACCCCTTGTACCTGCAGCATCACCCCTCCCCACAAGCTTCTGGACTTAAGCCGGAGAATAACGGTTGTCACATTTTTATGTCACAACCATGGGAAAAAGGAGCGCCCCATGACCCCTGCAAATTTTTCACATCGATTTCACCCGGCCGCCACCTGCTGCACTTTAAATTGCCGTCCATGGGCAGATAACAGGCTGGTTATTTCAAACGCCCGTTAGTGCAAGTGAACAATTTTTTATATCGGTATGTTCAGCAAAAAGACAGCGCCCCTGTGACACGCTTTTGCATATTCCTGCATCAGCGCTACTCACTTGGCGCCTGCCTAACTTGCCGCTGCCAGTTACCGGATTAACGCCTGGAAGTTACCAATGGTGAATAGTGTGGTTGACCTGACCCTGAGCAAGTCTCGCTCGCGCTGGGCATTTGTAAAACAGCTGAACAAACTGTGGCTGGGCGTGGCAGGTATCGTGATGATCAGCCTGGCAGTAACGGCGTTCATCTGGTGGCCAAGATCGCCGCTGGACCTGGGCGTGGGCCACCGCCTGCTCACCTCCGGAACCCTGGAAGCCTGGCGTAATGGAGACCTGGTGGTGCTGGTCCGCCATGAGGAACGCTGTGACCGCTCCAACAACCCTTGCCTGGGCCCGTCAGACGGCCTGACCACGCTCGGCTCGTTGTCTGCCAGTGCCGTGGGCAAGGCCTTCCAGACCCTGGGCATGGAAAACACCGACGTACTGAGCAGCCCCACTACCCGTACCGCGCAGACCTCGCTGTTCATGTTCGGCAAGGCCGAATTGTCACCCGGGCCCCTGGCCATCTGCGGCCCTGCCATCGGCGAGGAACTGCGCCCGCATAAACACGCGGACCGCAACCTGCTGGTGGTCACCCACAGCGCCTGCATCAGCGACTTCGAGGAGGCATTGGACTACTCACACGCTGCCCATGCTGAATACGGCAGTGCATTGTTTGTAAAGCTGCTGCCCGATGGCAAGTTCAAGGCGCTGGGTATTTTGAACAGTAAGGACTGGGCCGCCGTGCTTAAACAACTTTAGAACACTTCTTAACATTTAATCATTCAAGTTCGTTCAGCAAAAAGACAGCCAGACCGTGGCATCGTCTATGGTTTTAATTGATTTTTTTAGAAAAATTATTAGCTCACTAACTTTTCACAAGTTAACAACATGACGATGACCTTCGATGACTTATTGGACGCCACACGTTTAACGAGCTTGACTGGGGCACAGGGATATTCAGTTTCGCCCCCCCACTAACAGACTGTTTAAGGAATAACGTTCTGTGCCGCATTTCTACCCGACCACGACCACCTTCCACCCCTCGCGCATGGCTGATCCAGCGCTCGCGCTGATTCACCGTCAATACCGCTTGAGAGTGCAATAGCCATGACCCGCCTTAAACCATTGCCCGTATTACTACTGGCATTCGTGATGTTCTATCTACTGCCACTGGGCCTGCATGGCCTATGGATTCCTGACGAAACCCGCTACGCCCAGATCAGCCAGGAAATGCTCATGAGCGGCAACTGGGTGGCACCGCACTTCATGGGCGTGCGCTATTTCGAAAAACCCGCAGCCGGCTACTGGCTCATTGCACTGGGCCAGGCGTTGTTCGGTGAAAACCTGTTCGGCGTGCGCATCGCTTCCGCCCTGACCACCGGCCTGAGCGTCGTGCTCGCCTACCTGATCGCCCGCCGGCTGTGGAACGACCCGCGCAAGAGCTTCGCTTGCGCGCTGCTCTACATGAGTTTCGGCCTGGTGGCCGGGCAAGCCGGTTATTCCAACCTGGATCCGCAATTCACCTTTTGGGTCAACCTGAGCCTGGCGGCGCTGTGGTTTGCCCTCGACAGCTCCACCCCCCGTGCCCGCCTCGCCAGCTGGACGTTGTTGGGTGTGGCCTGCGGCATGGGTTTCATGACCAAGGGTTTCCTGGCGTGGTTGCTGCCGGTGCTGATCGCCCTGCCTTACATGCTCTGGCAACGTCGCCTGGGGGAACTGCTGCGCTACGGGCCGCTGGCGATTCTGGTGGCGGCCGTGGTGTGCCTGCCCTGGGCGCTGACGATCCACCTGCAGGAACCGGACTACTGGCGTTTCTTCTTCTGGCACGAGCACATCCGCCGGTTCGCCTCCGACAATGCCCAGCATGCACGTCCCTGGTGGTTCTACCTGCCGCTGATGGTGGTGTCGTGCCTGCCATGGGCGGCGCTGCTGCCGGCGACACTGTGCAAGGCCTGGAAGGAAAAGCGCCAACCGGCCATCGTCTTCCTGGCGCTGTGGTTGCTGCTGCCCCTGGGCTTTTTCAGCCTGAGCAACGGCAAGCTGCCGACCTACATCATGCCGTGCCTGCTGCCGCTGGCGCTGCTGATGGGCCATGCGTTGATCGACCTGCTGGCCAACGCCCGCACCCGCACGCTGCGCGTCAATGGCCTGCTCAACCTGGGCATCGGCGTCGCGACAATGGTGACGCTGATCTACCTGCAAATCGACCGGCCGTTGTACGGCAACAGCCACAGCGAGATGTTCAACCTGTCCCTGACGTTCATCGTGCTGATGGGCTGGATGCTCGCCAACCTGCTTCAAGCCTTCCGCCCATTGGCGCTGTGGGCGATGCCGGCGTTGGGCATTGGCCTGCTGGTGGCGCTGTTGCCCGCCGGCATGCCGGCGGTGATCGAAGATAACCAGATGCCTGATCAGTTCGTGCTCCAGCACCTGGACGAGCTCCAAAAGACCCAAGCGCTGCTGAGCAACGAACTGGAATCGGCGTCGGCCCTGGCATGGCGCCTGCGGCGGCCCGAAGTGACGCTCTACAACACCGAAGGCGAACTGCGCTACGGCCTGCAATACGCCGACTCGATGCACCGCAAGGTGGATCTGGACAGCGTTCAAGCCTGGCTCAAGCAGGCGCGCCAGCAAGGCCCGGTGGGCGTGCTGATGCGGGTCAGGAGCACCAGCGAAATGCGCGAAGCCGGCCAGCTGCCGTTGGGGGGCAAGCGTTATTACAAGGGTGACCTGGAGATCATCATCTACCCGCCATTGCCGTAACACAGCGGCACTAATGTGGGGTGACCCATTAAACACTCATCCCACATCGGAACCGCTCCATGACCTTCTGGAAAACCGAACGCGGCGCCCTGCTGCTGCTCCTGGGCGTGTCGGCCCTGATCCTGCTGCTGGGCCTGGGCGCCCGCGACCTGTGGGGCCCGGAAACCCGCTGGGCGAACATCACCCTGCAGATGCTGCAAAGCGGCGACTACTTCGACCCGTACCTCAAGGGCACCCCGTATTACGACAAACCCCTGCCGTCGTACTGGCTGATCACCGGCCTGGCCAACCTGATGGGCGGCCTGGGCCCGTGGTCGTTGCGCCTGTCATCGGTCATCTCGGCGTGGCTGAGCATCTGGCTGGTGTACCTGATCGGCGAGCAACTGTTCCGCAAAGGCACCGGCCTGATTGCCGGCTGGATGCTCGCGACCACCTTCTACTTCCTCTTCTGGGCCCGGGTGGCCACGGCGGACGTGCTGACCGTATGCGGCGTGCTCGCCGCCGTCTGGTGGTATTGGCGCGGGCCGGACGATACGCGGCTGGGGCGCTACACGGTGTTCTTCCTGTTACTGGCGGCGACGTCGCTGTTCAAGGGCTTGATCGGCTTTGTACTGCCGGGCCTGGTGCTGTTGCCGCACTTGCTCAGCGAACAGCGCTACAAACG
Source organism: Pseudomonas sp. E6002 (assembly GCF_013385565.1). NCBI lineage: Bacteria > Pseudomonadati > Pseudomonadota > Gammaproteobacteria > Pseudomonadales > Pseudomonadaceae > Pseudomonas > Pseudomonas sp. E6002. The sequence goes on from NZ_JACAPT010000037.1 coordinate 24,398, forward strand.
CCATCTCAACCTGCGGTTGGTGCTGGCCGTGATCATCGCCGGGGCGTTCTACGCGATCCCGTTTGTGCTGTCCCACCTCTACGGCGCACCGACCTACGGTGCAAGCGGCCTGGAACTGGTGTTCCGGGAAAACGTGGTGCGCTTCTTCGACCCGTTCGACCATATGGGGCCGATCTACACCTACCTGATCTACCTGCCGGCCTACACCTTGCCCTGGGCGCCGTGCTGGGTGCTGGGCCTGTGGCTCGCCGCGCGGCATTGGCGCGACACCCCGCCCAACACCCGCTGGCTGGTGTGGGGGCTGGGCCTGCTGTTTGTGTTCTTCACCGCCAGTGGCAGCCGGCGCAGTTACTACGTGCTGCCGCTGGTGCCGTTCGCGCAGTTGCTGGCGGCGTGGTGGGTCAGTGAGCGTATCGCCCGCAAAGGCACGGTCGGCCGGGGTTGGTACCGTGGGTTCGGCATCGCTGCCGGGGTGATGCTGCTGGTACTCGGGGTGGTGTATCCGTGGACCAATGGCAATGGCGGCGTGACCCGTTTCGCCGAGGACGTTCAAGCGCAAGCAGTGAAAAGCGCGCCATGGAACGCGTGGCAGATGGTGATGGTGGAAGTCGACAACAAGGTACCGATGTACCTGCAAAATCACGGGACGCCGTTCTACTACGTTGCCGAAACCCAGGACTTTCCGCGCCAGGGCGACAGTGCGGCGTTCATGGCCTGGCTGGAAAAAACCAGCGGCCGCACCTTTGATCCCAAGCGCACAATTATTGTCGCGCAGTCCACCAAGGATGACCCGACGCCGCTGGCCTACCTGGGCAACGATCATCAGGTCATCACTACCCAGCCGGACAATGGTGAACGGTTGTTCCACAAGCGTGACGGTGGCAGCGTGGCATTTGTGCCCAACGCCGCGCCGTAGCACTGGCGGCATGGGGCGGGCATTGCTAGTGTGGCGCGCTTAAGCCACCGTCCGAGCCCGGCCCGCCATGCCCTACTCTTCCCTTTCCCTTGCCGCCCTGAGCCTGATCGTGCTCGCCACGCCGGTAGCGGCAGACACGCCGATGCCGGCCAACATGGTTTACCTGCGCAGCCTCGACCCGAGCATCGCCCAGGACATTCGCTACGCCAGCCCCCACAACTTCACCGGAGCGCCGCTGGACGGCTACAACGCAGCCGAATGCGTGCTGTCTGCCGACGCGGCAAAGGCACTGGTACGGGTCCAGGCCGAGTTGGCCAGGCAGGGTTACGGCTTGAAGGTCTTCGACTGCTATCGTCCCAGCCGTGCCGTGGCGAACATGGGCCGCTTCGCCAGCCTGCCGGGGGATCCGGCCAAGGCCGAGTTCTACCCCCGGGTGAACAAGCAGGATTTCTGGCGCCTGGGCTACGTGGCCAAGGTTTCCAACCACTCCCGGGGCGCGGCAGTGGACGTGACCCTGACCGGTCCCGATGCGCGGCCAGCCCAGGCCTGGAGCGCCGACACCGCGGCGGTGGATTGCGCCGCCGGTTACGGTCGACGCTTGCCCGATGGCGGCCTGGACATGGGCACCGGTTTTGATTGCTTCGACGAAATGGCTCACACCAACAGCCCCCACATCAGCCAGGCGGCACGCCAGAATCGCCAACGGTTGAGCGCTGCGATGGCCAAGGAAGGCTTTACCGGTTATGCCGGCGAATGGTGGCACTTCACCTACAGCCGCAATCCGGTGCGGGCCGAGCCGATGGACTTCCCTATCGAACCGCTGCGGTAACATCACAACACAGCTTCAGCTTGATAAAGCCCGGGGCAAAAACTAGCGTTTGAGGTTTCCCTCTTTTCAAGGACTGAACGCCGTTGAACACGCTCATCAAAACCTGCGCGGCGCTGCTGACGCTGCTTTCAAACGTGGCACTCGCGCAAATCCCCGAGACCAGCCGGCAACTGATCGTGGTCACCACCCCGGGCTGGAACGCCCTCCAGGGCACCGCACAACGCTATGAGCGGCACGGGCAAGGCTTTCAGAAAGTCGGCGAACCCTTTGCCATCGTGGTCGGTAAAAACGGCATGGCGTGGGGCACCGGCCTTACGACACCCACCCCCGACCAGCAGCCCCTCAAGCATGAAGGCGATGGCAAGGCCCCGGCCGGCATCTTCAAACTCGGCGGTGCCTTCGGCTACGCTCCCACCGCTGACACCCGCTTGCCTTACGCGGCCAGTACCGCCACCCGCGAATGCGTGGATGACAGCCAGTCCAGCCATTACAACACCCTGGTGGACAGCTCGGCGGTGAACAAGGACTGGACCAGTTCCGAGCGGATGCTGCGCAAGGACCAGCTGTACCGCCAGGGGATTTTTGTCGAGCACAACACACCGGCTTTGGCCAACGGCGGCTCGTGTATTTTCCTGCATATCTGGCGCAGCGTCAGTTCGGGAACATTGGGCTGCACGGCGATGGACCCGGTGAATATCCAGGCGTTGTTTGCCTGGCTGGACCCGCGAGAAAACCCGCTGCTGGTGCAACTGCCCGCAGCGCAGTACGACCTCTACCGTGAGCGCTGGAAACTGCCGTCCCGCTGAGCTGACAGCAGGCGTTGAAATGCGGCCAATACCTCGCCGGGTTTTTCCAGCATGAGTTGGTGGCCGCATTCGGGCAGCAACTGATACTCGGCATTGGGCAAATGCCGGGCGAGTGCTTCGCCGCCGCTGGCCGGGGTCAGGCCGTCGGTGTCGCCGGCCAGCACACTCACAGGCAGGGTCAGGGTGAGCAGTGCATTGGCGTCTGGCCATTGGACGTTTTTCATCAGGGCCTTGAACATGTACAGCGGGTTGCGCTCGGTGAGTTTTTCTTCGTAGGCGACCAGTGCGGGGTCGGCCTTGGCGTTCCATGCCGCCTGGCGGAAACCTTTGGCCAGCAGTGGGCGCAGCCATTCCAGGAGCCATGCGGGTAGACGCATCAGGCCGCCGCTCCGGCTGATGCTGTGGAGTCGGGTGCCCAGCAGCAATACGGCTTCGATGGGGATCGCGGGTTTGGCCAGCAAGGCGCTCAGGGTCAGGCCAGTGCCGAAGGAGTGGGCGACGATGAGGTTGCGGGAGCCGCCGTAGCGCCTGAGGATTTCCAGGTAGTCGGCGACCAGTTCGGGCCAGGCGTAAGCCTCGGGGTTGCGGGGTTTTGCGCTGGCGCCGTGGCCGAGCAGGTCCCAGGCGACCAGACTGTAGCCTTGGGTTTTCAGGGATTGCCATTGGTGGCGCCACTGGTCCTTGTTGCCGCCGGCGCCGTGGCAGAAGAACACTACCGTGTCGGGTTGGGTGGTGCCCGCGTGATGGGTGATGCTCAGGTGACGGTTGGGGCGGATTTCCAGTGGTTGGCCCTGGATCACTGGCAGTTCGGTGAAAGAGGTCGGCATGGAGGTTTCTCAATAAGTGAAAGGATTGAGTGTGGTGTAGCAACAGCAAAATCAAAGGTGGACACGATCCAAATGTGGGANNAAGGTCGTTAACGATAACGCGAACATCCTGATTCAACGCGGCGCTCTCAGGTTCTTCGCGAGCAAGCCCGCTCCCACATAAAGCGGCTCTGCTTTTGCTCTAACACTCAGGTCGCCTTTGCCGCTTTTGCAATGTGACTTGCTGTAAGAGCGAAACCATAGGTGGCCGTTAGCTGAATAACGGATATGCCCCCAACCCCAACACCCCAAGTCAGATGGCCTCAGCCATCAACAACTCCCGCGTATACGGATGCCGCGCATCAGCAAACAGCGCCGCCGTCTCCCCCTGCTCCACCACCCTCCCCTGACGCATCACCGCAATCCGGTCACACAACCGCGCAGCCACCCGCAAGTCATGAGTAATAAACACAATGCTCAACCTGAACCGCCGCTGCAGCGACTCCAGCAACTCCAGAATCTGCACCTGGATCAGCGCATCCAGCGCCGACACACACTCATCAGCGATCAACACCTTAGGCTCCACCGCCAACGCCCGGGCGATCCCTATGCGCTGCCGTTGCCCCCCGGAAAACTCATGAGGAAACCGCTCAAACGCCGCTGCCGGCAACCCCACCAACCCCAGCAACTCACGGGCCCGCCGCTCGGCATCCGCCTTGGAAACCCCCTGCACCAAAGGCCCAGTCATAACAATCTGCCCCACCGTCTGCCGCGGATTGAGCGAGGCAAACGGATCCTGGAAAATCATCTGCACATCACTGCGCAACGCTCGCAGCCGCCCTTCAGACAACCCCGCGACCTCCCGCCCTAACCACTCGATCCGCCCGCTGTCAGCACGCAGCAAACGCACAAGGCACCGACCCAGGGTCGACTTGCCCGACCCCGACTCCCCCACAATCCCCAACGTCTCGCCTTCACGCAATTGCAGCTGAACCGCATCCAACGCCTGAGTCGCACGCCGCCCCCACCAACCGCTGCGGCTGCGGAACACCTTGCCCAGCGCTTCGGCCTTCAGCACCACAGGGCCAGCCACCTGCGTACGTGGCACCAGCGGTTGCGCCGACACCGCCGCCAACAACTGCCGGGTGTAATCTTCCCGGGGCACACGCAACACCGCCGGGGCCGTGCCCTGCTCCACCACCCGGCCCTTTTCCAGCACCAGCACCCGGTCGGCAATCGCCTCGACCACGGCAAAGTCGTGGGTGATAAACAACAGTGCCATGCCCTTGTCCTGCTGGATCTTGCGCAGCAGGTCGAGAATCTGCGCCTGGGTGGTCACGTCCAGCGCCGAGGTCGGCTCATCGGCAATCAACAGCGCCGGATCAAACGCCAGGGCCATGGCGATCACCACCCGCTGACGCTGCCCGCCAGACAGTTCAAACGGATACGCCAGTCGCAAGCGCTCAGGGTCGGGCAAGCCGACATAACCGAGCAAATCCACCACCCGCTGACGCCGCACCCGTGCCGCCGCCACGCCATGGGCGCGCAGGGTTTCATCGATCTGTTGGCCCACCCGCAACAGTGGGTTGAGGGCGCTCATGGGCTCCTGGAATACCATGCTGATATCCCGCCCGCGCAGTTGGCGCATGGCCTCTTCGCTGCGGTCGGCCAGGTCTTCGTCGCGAAACACCAGGCGCCCGCTTTCCACCTTCAGCGGGGCCGGCAACTGGCGCAGCAAAGCCTTGGCCAGCATTGACTTGCCGGAACCGGATTCACCCACCACACACAAGCATTCGCCACGGTTCAGTTGCAGCGACAGGTCATACAGCGCATGGCTGCGGTCCGCACCGGCCGGCAAGGCGATACGCAAATGTTCAACACTCAACAACGTCATAGCGACCTCCCGGGCTCAAAGGCCACACGCAAACCTTCACCGACTCGATTGACCGCCAGCACGCACAGCACAATCGCCAACCCCGGCAGAAAGCTCATCCACCAGGCGTCCCGCAGCAAGCCACGGGAGGCATTGATCATGTAGCCCCAGCTCATGGCTTCCGGGTCGCTCAAGCCGAGAAACGCCAGGGCCGCTTCGGTGAGGATCGCCGTGGCCATGACAAAGGTCATGGTCACCAGCAGCGGCGCCAGGGCGTTGGGCAGGATCTGCTGGGCGATGATCCCCAGCGGCGACTGCCCCAGCACCCGCGCGGCCTGCACGAATTCGCGCTGGCGCAGGGTCAGGAACTCACTGCGCACCAACCGCGCCACCGCCGGCCACGCTACGAGTGCGATGGCCAGCACGATGGAGAACAGGGACGGCTCAAGGATCGCCACCAGGATCACCGCCAGTACCAGTTGCGGAATGATCTGGAAGAACTCGGCAATGCGCATCAGCACACCGTCGAGCCAGCCACCGAAATAGCCGGCGACCGCGCCGACCAGCAGGCCCACCACCAGGGTCGCCAGGCTGGCCAGCGCCCCCACGGCCAGGGACACCCGCGCGCCGTACAGCAGGCCACTGGCGAGGTCGCGACCGAGCAGGTCACTGCCCAGCCAATGGGCCGGGTCGTGGAATGGCGCGAGCATCGGCTGGCTGTTCATCTCCCATGGCGAGCTGCTGGTCAGCCAGGGGGCGGCGATCGCCAACAGCGTCAGCAGCAGCAAAAACAGCGCACCGATCAACGCCGCAGGCTGGCGCACAAAACGTCGGAAAACCAGCATCAGCCTTGCACTCCTGCACCGATACGCGGGTCGAGAAAACGACAGATCACATCGGTCAACACGTTAAAGCCCACCACCAGAATCGAGATCACCAGGAAACCGCCCATCAACACGCCGTAGTCACGCTGGGCCAGCGAGTCGTACATCAAGCGACCAATCCCCGGCCAGGAATACACCACCTCCACCAGCAACGCGCCGCTGGCCAACTGGCCCAGTTGCAAACCGGCAAAGGTCACCACCGGCAACAGCGCATTGCGCAACACATGCACGTACAAAATCCGCCGCGGGTGCAGGCCCTTGGCGTGGGCGGTGCGCACGTATTCCTGGCCAAGGGCGTCGAGCACGGCGGCGCGGGTCAGGTGGATATACAAGGCGAGGAACAGCACGCTCAACGACACGCACGGCAGCAGCAGGTGCTTGAGCCGGTCGAGCAGGGAAAAGTCCTGTGCCACCGTTTCCATGCCAAACGCCGGCAACCAATCGAGGCTGACGGAGAACAACAGGATCAGCAGCATCGCCAGCCAGAATGGCGGCATCGCGTACAGCAGCAAAGCGCCGTGGGAGATCACGCCATCCAGCCAGTGGCGCTTCTGTCGGGCCCGGGCGGCCAACGTCCCCAGGGTGACGCCAAGCACCGACGAGAGCAAAAATGCCGAGCCCATCAGGGCCAGTGTTGCCGGCAAGCGCTCGGCAATCAGCGACCACACCGAGGTCTGGTTGCGGTAGGAATAACCCAGGTCCAGATGGGCGATATTGCCCAGGTAGATCAGCAACTGCGTGAGCAACGGCTTGTCCAGGCCCATGGTCTGGCGCAGGTGTTCGATGAACTGCACATCATCCACCCCCGCCTCGCCGGCCAACAGCAGCGCCGGGTCACCCGGCGCCAGGCGGATCAGTAAAAAGCCCAGCACCAGCACCGCCACAATCATCAACAGTGCCTTGAGCAGGCGACCGCTGAAATACAGCAACCCGTTCATGGTGCTGGCGCGTCGAGGTAGACGCTTTCGTAGTCTTCGTTAAGGCTGGTGGCGGTTTGCAGCAGGTTCTTCACCTCTTTGTGGAACAGTGTCGGGTAGCGCATTTCGAAGATCGGCGCGATCGGCAGGTCGGTGTTCAGCACGTTTTCCAACTGGCTATAGAGCCTGGTGCGTTCCGGGCCTTCCGGGGTGTTGGCGACCTGGGTCCACAGGGCATCGGCCTCGGGGCTGTTGTAGCCGCTGACGTTGGCAAATGGCGAAGTCTTGAGGATGTAGTCGGAGCGGTACAGGTAGGCGTTGGTCAGGTACGGGTCGCCGATCTGGAAGATGAAGTTGTAGGTCAGGTCGAAGTCCCAGTCGCTGACGCGCTGGAACCAGGTGGCGGCGTCGGACGTCACCACTTGTACCTTGAAGCCCAGCGGCTGCAGGGCTTGCTTGGTGTATTCGGCCAGGCGCTCCCAGGCACCGCCCTTCTCGCCGTTGAGCAGGCGAATCCGCACGGCGCCCACGTCCACGCCGGACTCGGCAATCAGCGCCTTGGCTTTTTTCACGTCATAGGTGTACTGCGGCAATTGCGGGTCGTGGTACGGCGAGGTGGACACGAACTGGCCGGGGGCAACCTTGCCCGAACCGAAGAAGATGTTGTCGACGATGAACTGGCGGTTCAGCGCATACAGGATCGCCTGGCGCACCTTGGGGTTGTTCAGCGGCGGCTTGCGCGTATTGATCTGCAGGAAGGCCAGGCCGGAATACAGCTCCCAGCCTTTTTCCGACGACTGCACGTCCGGCAAGGCGGTCAGGCGCTTGAGGTCGGAATAGTCGGCATCACCGCTGCGCAGCACCTGCACGTCGTTGCGCTCGAACGCCGCAGCGCGGGACGAGCCGTCCGGGATCACGTGGAAGATGATCGCATCCAGGTGTGGCAGGCCCTTTTTCCAGTAGTCGGGGTTCTTTGCCAGCTTGATATAGGCGCCGCGTTTCCACTCCACAAACACAAACGGGCCGGTGCCGACAGGCTTGAGGTTATAGGGGTTGTTGCGAAAGTCAGTGTTCTCGTAGAGGTGCTTGGGCACCACAGGCCGCAGCCCGCTGCCCAGGGCCGAGAGCAACGGCGCGAAGGGTTTCTTGAGCTGGAACACCACCTGCAGCGGGCCCTTCGCGGTGATGCTGTCGACGTACTCGGTGAAGACCCCGCCCAGACGCTTGTCCACTTCGGGGTAGAAGGTCTGGAAGCTGAACACCACGTCATCGGCGGTGAACGCGTGGCCATCATGCCAGCGCACGTTGTCCTGCAAATCGAAGGTGTAGGTCAGGCCATCGGGAGAAACGGTCCAGGCCTTGGCCAATACCGGTTTGGGTTTCAGGTCGGTGTCGAAGGTCAGCAGGCCCTGGAGGATCTTGCCGCTGACGTACTGGGTGGACACGTGGCTGACCACGCCGTGCATCAGCGACGGCGGTTCGGGTTGGGCCACCAGGTTCAGCACCCCGCCGTCATGGGGTTGCGCCTGAGCGGTGCCGGCCAGCAGCACGGCGCCAAGTCCCAGGTATGAAAGGACACGGCGAAAAGATAAAGGGCGCATGGAGACTCCTTGACTAAGGTTTTGTCAGGGATTTAGCAAGGGCTGTGCCATGGGGCGACGGGCCGCGTTTGCGGGCATCACAGGCCTTGGCAGTGATGAAAAAACCACAGTGGCCGGGACGAGTGTGGAAAAAGCAACAGCCCGCCCTCTTGAGGAATGGTTGTGCGTAGCAGCTGCCGAGCCTTG
>NZ_JACAPT010000037.1:33230-34710 GCF_013385565.1 Pseudomonas sp. E6002
CAAGGCTCGGCAGCTGCTACGGTAAGGTTTGAAGTTTGAGGGACCCATCACTGGCACAAGGTTTGCCCGTCTAACCGCTATCTGAACCCATGAGTTTGAAGCGCATGTCACTGGATTACCTGGGCAACCCCATCGACACCCTCAACCCCGCCACCCGTCAGGGCCTGGATGATTTCGTCGGCGGTTTTCTCGGCTATCAGCCCCGTGCCGAGGGCATCCTCGCGGTCGCCGATGCCGACCCCGACTCAGCATTGGCCAACGGATTTGCCGGCCTGCTGCTGATGTTTATCGAGTCGCCCGAGGGCCCTGTGCTGGCCGAGAAGTACCGTCAGCGGGCGGCGGCGGTGAATTCCCGGCATCCACGGGCGCTCGTGTATCTGCAAGTGCTGCAAGCCTGGATCAACGACGAGCTGGATGAAGTGCTGCGCCTCAGCGAGCATCTGCTGGATCTTTATCCGCGGGACCTGCTTGCGGCCAAGCTCAACCAGTACCTGGAATTCAACCGGGGCAACTGGCCGGCGCTGCTGCGGATCGGTTTGAAAGCCACCGCCGGCGCGCCGGATATCGCCCACAGTCACGGGCTACTGGCGTTTGCGTATGAGCAGTGTCATTTGCTGGAGGAAGCCGAGGCCAGTGCGCTTGAGGCGTTGCGGTTGCAGGCGTCCGAGCCATGGGCCCATCACGCATTGGCCCATGTGATGCTGACCCAGGGGCGTATCGAGGAAGGCATCGGGTTTCTGGAGGGCGTGAAGCAGCACTGGGACGGCCTTAACTCGTTCATGTACACCCATAACTGGTGGCATCTCGCGTTGTTTTATCTGGGGCGCGGGGAGGATCAGCGGGTGCTGGAGATTTATGACCGGCATGTGTGGGGGATCTTGCCGGAGTACTCCCAGGATCAGGTGGGCGCGGTGTCATTGCTGGCGCGGCTGGAGCTGGCCGGGATTGATGTGGGTGAGCGGTGGCAGGCGTTGGCGCCCTACCTGCAGCGTCGGGTTGGGGATGCGGTACAGCCATTTTTGAGTGTGCAGTATTTGTATGGATTGGCCCGGGCGGGCAAGCCTGAGGCGGATCAGTTGTTGGCGGCTTTGCGCAGGCACAGTGTGGAAGCGCGGCCGGTTTGGGGGGAAGTGACGTTGCCGTTGGCTGAGGGGTTGTTGGCGCATGCCCGGGGGGATGCCCGGCGGGCGTTGGAACAGCTGGGGATAGCGTTGCCGCGGCTGAATGAGATTGGCGGGAGTCATGCGCAGCGGGATTTGTTTGCGCAGGTGGAGCTGGACGCACGGTTGCGGGTTGGGGATTGGCTTGGGGCGCAGCAGACGCTGGAATTGCGCCGGCGGTATGACGGGCTGGATGTGCCGACGAATCGAGCTTTGGTGGTGGTGTATGAGGCTTTGGGGTTGCCTGGGGAGGCGCTGCGGGCGCGGGCGCGGATTGGGGGGATATCCGTTATTTAGGTGATGGCTTGTATTGGTTCCGC
>NZ_JACAPT010000038.1:0-100711 GCF_013385565.1 Pseudomonas sp. E6002
AGAGCGGAACCAATAGCAGCCCTGACCGAATAACGGATATGCACACACCACAAGCGAGCAAAAAAAAGCCCCGCGACCGAATGACGGCACGGGGCTAAAAATTGGCTGGATGCGACCAACCAAAGGAGCTCTTTAAGTCAAATCACTTGGCACTGGCAATCGTGGTACTCGGCTGCCACCCACCGCCCAACGCCTTGTAGATCGCGACGATCCCACGATACAGATCCACTTCGGCCTGAGCCTGGGAGTCCTCGGCGGCCAAACGCTCACGCTGCGCGTCCAGCAACACCAGGAAGTCCACCGTCCCTTCGCGGTAACGAATCTCCGCCAGATCCGCAGCAGCCCGGCTCGACTCACTCTGACGAATCAGCGAGACCAACCGCTGCTGGCGTTTGCCGTAATCACTGAAGGCATTCTCCGATTCTTCCAGCGCCAGCAACACCTGCTGCTCATAAGTCGCCAGGGCGCCATCCGCTTCGGCATCCGCACCACGCAACCTTGCCCGCACACTGCCCAGGTCAAACGCCGCCCAGGTAATGCTCGGACCCAGCGACCAGGCATTCGCCGCCGCCGACCCAATCTGCGAACCCCGCCCAGCGGTAAACCCGAGGAACCCACTGAGGCTCACCCGCGGAAACAGATCAGCCTTGGCCACCCCAATCCGCGCCGTGGCGGCTGCCAACTTACGCTCGGCACTGAGAATGTCCGGACGACGTTGCAGCAGTTGCCCCGGATCACCAATCGGCAACGCCTTGGCAATCGCCGGCAAATCTTTCGGACTCAAATCCACGCTCAACTTGTCCGGCCGCTCACCGAGCAGGGTAGCGATACGATTACGCTCGCGAACTTCCTCGGCCTGCAGCTGCGGCACACTGGCTTCTACAGCCGCCAGACGCGCATCGGCCCGCACCACATCGAGCTGATCGCCCACACCGGCATCCCGCAGGCTGACCGTGATACCGCGTGAGTCTTCCTGGTTCTTCAGGTTGGCCACCGCGATTTTCTCGCGCAGTTGCGCGCCCCGCAGTTGACCGTAAGCGTCCACCAGCTCGGCAATCATCGTCACTTGCAGCTGATACAAGTCAGCTTCGGCAACCTGTTGGTCAGCGTCGCTGGCCTCCAGGTTGCGGCGGATGCGGCCGAACAAGTCCACTTCCCAGGCCATGTCCAGGCCCAGGTCATAACGCTCACTGTTGACGCGTTTGGTGGTCTGGCCCGGAATCTGGCCTTTGCCCACGTCGCTGCTGGCGCGGCTGGTGATCACCGGCATCACGTCATTGGCAGCGTCGTCACGAATCGCCCGGGCTGCCCGCAGGCGGGCAAATGCCACCCGCAGGTCACGGTTACCGTTCAGGGACTGAGTCACCAACTGGTTAAGGGTCGGGTCCTCGAACTGTTGCCACCAGATGCCTTCGAACTTCGCGTGGTCGTACTGCTTGGCGTCGGCGGCGGCCGTTACGTTGGCCGCCTCCAGTGGCTGGGTTTTATAGTCCGGGCCCACGGCACAGGCGCTCAGCGCCAGTACCAGCAAGCTCGGCAAAAATACTTTCACGCTCATTGCTGTGTCTCCAGCTTCAAGGCCTTGGCCGCTTTGCGCGCTTCACCGCGTTCAACAAACCGGCGGATCAGTACATAGAACACTGGCGTCAGCAGCAGACCGAAGAAGGTCACGCCGATCATCCCGGAGAACACCGCCACACCCATGGCATGGCGCATCTCGGCACCGGCACCGCTGGACATCACCAGAGGCACTACACCCATGATGAAGGCGAACGAGGTCATCAGGATCGGCCGCAGACGCAGACGGCAGGCTTCCAGTACCGCAGCGAGCGGATCGAGGCCTTCCTGCTGTTTATCCTTGGCGAACTCGACGATCAGAATCGCGTTCTTACAGGCCAGGCCCACCAGGACGATCAGGCCGATCTGGGTGAAGATGTTGTTGTCGCCGCCAGAGATAATCACCCCGGTGATGGCCGACAGCAGGGTCATCGGTACGATCAGGATCACCGCCAGTGGCAGGCTCCAGCTTTCGTATTGGGCGGCCAGTACCAGGAACGCCAGCAGTACGCAGAGCGGGAACACGAACAGCGCAGTGTTGCCCGAGAGGATTTGCTGATAGGTCAGGTCGGTCCACTCGTAGGTCATGCCGTTGGGCAGTTCGTCTTTCAACAGTTTCTCGATCGCCGCCTGGGCCTGGCCGGAGCTGTAGCCCGGTGCGGCGTTGCCGTTGATCTCGGCGGTGATGAAGCCGTTGTAGTGCATCACGCGGTCCGGGCCCGAGGTGTCGCTGACCTTGATGAAGGTCGCCAGGGGAATCATCTCGCCTTTGTTGTTGCGCACTTTCAGCTGGCCGATCTGGTCTTCATCCTGGCGGAACTGTTGCTCAGCCTGCACGTTGACCTGATAGGTGCGCCCGAAGCGGTTGAAGTCGTTGGCATACAACGAGCCCAGGTAGATCTGCAGGGTGTCGAAGATGTCGCTGATCGCCACGCCGTGGGTCTTGGCCTTTTCGCGGTCGATGGCAGCATCGACCTGGGGCACGTTGACCGTGTAGCTGGTGAACAGGCCGAACAACTCAGGCACGCCACGGCTCTTGGTAATGATGTTCTGCACTTCTTTGTACAGCTCGTCGTAACCCAGGTTGCCACGGTCTTCGACCTGCAGGCGGAACCCGCCGATCGTACCCAGGCCCTGTACCGGCGGCGGTGGGAAGATCGCCATGTAGGCTTCCTGGATGCTGCTGTACTTGCCGTTCAGTGCACCGGCAATCGCACCGGCAGACAGGCTCGGGTCTTTACGCTCATCGAACGGCTTCAAGGTCACGAACACGATGCCGTTGTTCGGGCTGTTGGTAAAACCGTTGATCGACAAGCCGGGGAAGGCGATCGCGCTTTCCACGCCGGGCTGTTTCATGGCGATGTCGGACATGCGCTTGATCACGTCTTCGGTACGGTCCAGGCTCGCGGCGTCCGGCAATTGCGCGAAGGCCACCAGGTATTGCTTGTCCTGGGCCGGTACGAAACCGGTCGGCGTGTGGGCAAAGCCCATCCAGGTCAGGACCATCAGGCCGGCGTACAGGAACAGCGCGATACCACTGCCGCGGATCACCCGGCGTACCGTGCCGACGTAACCATGGCTGGCCTTGTCGAAGAAGCGGTTGAACGGTTTGAACAACCAGCCGCCCAGCATCCTGTCGAGGAACCTGGAGAACCCGTCTTTCGGAGCGTTGTGGCCTTTGAGCAATACCGCTGCCAGTGCGGGCGACAGGGTCAGCGAGTTGAACGCCGAGATCACGGTCGAGATCGCAATGGTCAAGGCGAACTGCTTGTAGAACTGGCCGGTCAAGCCGCTGATAAATGCCGCTGGAATGAACACCGCACACAGCACCAGCGCGGTCGCGATGATCGGGCCGGTTACTTCGCTCATGGCCTTTTCAGTGGCCGGGAACGGTTCCAGGCCCAATTCGATGTTCCGTTCGACGTTCTCCACCACCACGATGGCGTCGTCCACCACGATACCGATCGCCAACACCAGCCCGAACAGCGACAGCGCGTTGAGCGAGAAGCCAAACAGGTGCATCACCGCAAAGGTACCGATCAACGATACCGGCACCGCCACCAATGGAATGATCGACGCACGCCAGGTCTGCAGGAACAGGATCACCACCAGCACCACCAGGATCAGTGCTTCAAACAGGGTGTGAACCACGGCCTCGATGGAGCCACGTACGAAAACGGTAGGGTCATAGGCGATGCGGTAATCCATGCCCTCCGGGAAGCTCTGTTTCAGCTCCGCCATCTTGGCGCGCACTTCATTGGAGATGTCGATTGCGTTGGAGCCCGGGCGCTGGAAGATCGGGATCGCCACGGCCGGCTGGTTGTCGATCAACGAGCGCAGGGCGTACTGGCTGGAACCCAGCTCAACCCGTGCGATGTCCTTCAAACGCGTGATTTCGCCGTTGGCGCCGGCACGGATGACGATATTCTCGAACTCTTCCTCAGTGACCAGTCGGCCCTGGGTGTTGACCGACAGCTGGAAGCTGGTGTCATTCGGCGCAGGTTGCGCGCCCAAGGCACCGGCCGCCACCTGGCGGTTCTGTTCGCGAATGGCCGTCACCACGTCGGTGGCGGTCAGGTTGCGCGAGGCGGTCTTGTTCGGGTCCAGCCACACACGCAGGGAGTAATCGCCCATGCCGAACAGCTGCACATCACCCACGCCGCCCAGCCGTGCCAGCTCATCCTTGATATTGAGGATCGCGTAGTTGGACAGGTAGAGCATGTTGTAGCGCTGGTCGGGGGAGGTGATGTGCACCACCATGGTCAGGTCGGGAGAGGCCTTGTCCACGGTAATACCGATGCGCGTCACTTCCTCGGGCAGTTTGGGCTGAGTCCGGGTTACCCGGTTCTGCACCTGTACCTGCGCGTTATCCAGGTCGGTGCCCAGGGCGAAGGTGATGGTCAGGGTCAGCTTGCCGTCGGCGGTTGATTGCGAGGACATGTACAGCATGTTCTCGACGCCGGTGATGGCTTGCTCCAGAGGCGCGGCCACGGTTTCACCGATGACCTTGGGGTTGGCGCCCGGGAAGTTGGCACGGACCACGACGGTCGGCGGCACCACTTCCGGGTATTCACTGATCGGTAGCTGGAACAGTGAAATCGCGCCGGCGATCAGGATCAACAGCGACAGCACCGCTGCGAAGATCGGCCGCGAAATGAAGAACTTGGAAAAATTCATCTTGAGTCGTATCCCTTAACCGCGTGGAGTCGCGACACTGGCGAGCTTGGGCGCGGCTTTATCCGGCGCCACTTGCTCCAGGTTGCTGGCTTCAAGCGCTTGTCGTTGTTGTGCCAAGGCGGCGAGGGTTTCCTTGCTGGCCATCGGGATGGTTTCCGGTGCAACCGGCGACCCCGGGCGAACGCGCTGCAAACCCTTGACGATGATCGTGTCGTCCTTGGTCAGGCCGCTGCGCACGATGCGCAAACCTTCGATCTTCGGACCCAGCTCCACCGCGCGGTAGGCAGGCTTGTCGCCGTCCATCACCAGTACGAACTTCTTGCCCAGGTCGGTGCCCACGGCTTCGTCGCTGATCAGCACGGCGGAGTAGGTGCCACTGCCTACCAGCTTCAGGCGCGCATACAGGCCTGGGGTGTATTCGCCCTTGCTGTTATCAAACACGGCGCGACCACGAATGGTGCCGGTGGCCGGGTTGACCTGGTTGTCGACGAAGTTCATCTGGCCCAGGTGCGGGTTGCCGTCTTCATTGGACAGGCCCAGGTACACCGGGGTAGTCGCGCCACGGCGACCCTGGCGCGCGAGTTCGGTGTACTTGAGGTACACACGTTCATCGGCGTCGAAGTAGGCGTAGACCTTGTCGGTGGACACCACGCTGGTCAGCGCGGTGACATCGGCGGTCACCAGGTTGCCGGCGGTGATCTCGGCACGGCTGACGCGGCCGCTGATGGGCGAGCTGACACGGGTGAAGCTCAGGTTCAGCTTGGCCAGGTCCAACTGCGCCTGGATGCCGGCGACAGTCGCATGGGCTTCCTGGGCGGCGGTGGTGCGCGAGTCGGCCAGCTCGGCGGAGATCGCATTGCTCTGGCGCAGGCGTTCGCCGCGCTGGGCTTCGTTATCGCTGCGGGTGGCGGCGGCCTTGGTTTGTGCGAGTTGTGCTTCGAGGCGGCGCACCTCAGCCTGGAATGGGCGTGGGTCGATCTGGAACAACAGGTCGCCTTTCTTGACCAAGGCACCTTCGGTGAAGGCGACCTGATCGATCTGGCCCGACACGCGCGGACGGATCTGCACGGTTTCCGGCGCTTCGAGCCGGCCGGTGAATTCGTCCCACTCATTGACCGGTTGTTCCAGCACCTTGGCCACGCTGACGTGGCTTGGTGGCATGGCGGCTGCCTGTTCGGGCGCTTTGCCGCAGGCGCTCATCACCATCACGGCCAAAATGGCCAAGGGATAGCGCAAATGTTTGAGTGACTGTTCCATGAGGTGCATCCGCCAATGTATTTAAGATGGGCGGATCATGCTCGGCAGGGTGCTATCTCACGAATCGAATGAAACAAAGGTAACTATCATTCGGAATGATATAAGCGTAAAGCCAGCCCTCTAGCATGGGGCTTTCGTTAGGGAGCTATCAATGCTGTTGATGACAAAGGACTGTTGCGCAAGATGCAAGGAACAGCGCGCCGCATAAATTGTCGGGCGTGTCTGCTATTCAAATGTACAGAGCGCCGGGTTGGTTGCCGTGCATTCGTTGCCTGACCATGCGCTGCCCAGAGGCCTGGCATTGAGCTGGTTTTTCAGGGTCATGCTTACCGGTTCATGGTTCTGATCCAGGTAGTGGCATGCCACAGACGACTGGCCCTGGCTGCTTTGGATCACCGCCTTTTCAAAGTGGACCTGGTGCAGGTCCTTCTGCTCTGTCATCGGGTTTTGCCCGGTCCATTGCCGACCGTCCGGGCCGGACGCGGTGTAGGCGACCACTTCCCCGGTCGGCGTCTTTTTGTACGTATCTTTAAGGGCATGGGTGGGCGGGCAGGCGCCAGTGCCAGCGTAGACGTTGCCCATCAACGCCATCAGGGCAATCACGAGGGCTGAGGTTTTCCTGAGCTGCCTGTTCATCACGCGTGCTCCTGGTCTGGAGTAACTGTGAGGTAAAGACTAGCCCAAACAGGCAACGCCGGAAGGTGCTAAATCCACACGTCGTTGATTGCCGTGCGCTCGCCACCCTCGCTGCCGGTGTTCAGCACGCCGCAGGGTTCGATCAACAGCAACTTCACCTCACCCAATGCGTGCGGCTTGTGCTCGACGCCCTTGGGCACCACGTACATTTCCCCTTGGCCGATGGTCACCGCGCCGTCGCGGAAGTCGATGCGCAGGGTGCCTTCGAGGACGATAAAGGTTTCATCGGTGTCGGCATGGTCGTGCCAGATGAAGTCACCTTCAATCTTCACCACCTTGAACTGGTAGTCGTTCATCTGCGCGACGACCTTGGGCGCCCATTGCTCGCTGAACAGGGCGTATTTCTCGGCGAAGCTGATCGAGGCGTAATTCGTCGAAGCGTGGGAGGCGGGCATTTTAGGTTCCAGGGTTTCAGGACATTGGAGCCTTAAGTTAGGCCTAACGGCTGGCCGGATATTGAATGATCGTGCAGCGACAGCTCATCCACTATCCGCTCGATCAACACCCTGACACGGCGCGGTTGAACCCGTGTCGGCGGATAGATGATGTTCAGCGCGGTACTACCCAAATCATAGTCAGCCAGCAGCTCGACCAATCGCCCGGCCTCAAGGTCGGCGCGCACGTCCCACACCGATTTCAGGCAAATGCCATGGCCCGCCAGGCACCACTGGCGTACCAGCGCACCGTCGTTCGCCACCCGCCGGCCCTGGACTAGCACCCGATGGGCGTGCCCGTGCCGCTTGAAGGTCCATTCCCGCGAAATATTGATGCCGAAGCGCATCACCAGGCACTCGTGGCGCGCCAGATCCTCGGGGTGTCGGGGCGTACCATTGAGCGCCAGGTAGTGGGGTGACGCACACAGCACGCGACGGTTTTCGCCAATCGGCCTGGCATGCAGGGTGCTGTCCGCCAGCTCGCCGTAGCGCACCGCGAAATCGATGCCCTGGCTCACCGGATCGGCGTAGCCGTCGCTCAGGTTCAGGTCAATGCTGATCTCGGGATGCTCCAGCATGAATGCGGCGAGGATCGGTTCGATGTATTGGCGCCCGAGGTCTTCCGGGGCGCTGAGGCGAATCGGCCCGGACAGGGTGTGGGTGCCATGGCGAATGCTGCTGTGCAGCTCGTTGGCCTCTGCCAGCAAGCGGCGGGCGCCTTCCACCAGCAAGCGGCCTTCGTCCGTCAGGTTGATCGCCCGGGTGGTGCGGTTGAGCAGGCTGGCGCCATAGAAACCCTCCAACTGCGCGAGCCTTTCCGAGACAGAGGCGGGTGACAGTCCCAGCTCTCTACCCGCTGCCGACAACCCGCCTTTTTCCACAATCAGCAAAAACAACTCAAGGTTCTTCAGCAGCATTGTTCGGTATTTCCGAAAGTGGTTTTTGATTTCGACTCAATTATCAAGTTAAGCCAAAAGAACTAGTTTTGCATCCATCGTTAACCATCGGAGTGACTGACATGTCATCCAATTCTTCGAAAATGCCCATCCAGGTCTGGGTGCTGACCCTGGCGGCTTTCGCCATCGGCACCGCCGAGTTCGTGATTGCCGGATTACTGACCCAGGTCTCCCACAGCTTGAACATCAGCGAAGGGCAGGCTGGCAGCCTGATTACCGCCTACGCGCTGGCCATCGTGGTCGGAGGCCCGGTGCTGACCATCTGGCTCTCGCGCTACGAAAAACGCACGGTGCTGTGGTTGTTGATGGCGGTGTTCGTCGGCGCCAACGTAATGACTGCCCTCAGCAGCGACTACAGCGTGTTGCTGGTCAGCCGGGCGATTGCCGGGCTGACCCAGGGGCCGTTCTACGGGATCGGCGCGGTGGTCGCGACGCGCCTGGTGGCCAGCGGCATGGAAGGCCGCGCCGTCGGCCAGATGTTTGCCGGGCTGACGTTGGCCAACGTGCTGGGCGTTCCCGCCGGCTCGTGGATTGGCAATCAATATGGCTGGAGCACCGCATTCCTGATAGTCGCCGCGTTGGGCGTGCTCGCGTTGCTGGCAATCATTGTGTCGATCAAGCGCCAGGGCACCGAGCAGTCAGTGTCGTTGATCAACCAGTTGGCGGTGTTCCGTAACCGCAACCTGCTGGCCAGTCTGATGTTCACGGTGCTCGGCTGGGCCGGGTTCATGGCCTTTTATGGCTATATCGCGCCGATCGCCGAACAGGTGGCCGGGTTTGATTCGACGATGCTGACCGCTGTGCTGGTCGTGGTCGGCATTGGCCTGGTAGTCGGCAACAGTCTCGGGGCGCGTACCGCAGACGCCAACTTGCGCTTTTCGCTGATGTTCTGGCCGGCGGCGATGATCGTGACACTGATCGCCGCAGGCCTTGTGGCGCCCTACAAGTGGCCGTTCCTGGTGACCGCGTTCCTCTTCGGTATCGCCTCGTTCGCCAACGTGCCATCCATGCAAATGCGCGTGATGAAGCACGGCGGCAAGGCCCCGGAGCTGGCTGCCACGGCGAATATCTCGGCCTTCAACCTGGCCAACGCCCTGGGCGGCATCATCGGCGGCATCGTGGTGGACAGCCACTGGGGCGCGGCGGCGATTCCGTTTGCGGCTGCGGCGATTCCATTGCTCGGTGTGCTGTTCATTGTTTCCCAGGAAGGCGCGGGTAAAGCCACCCGGCCTGCAGCGATTGCCTGATCCCCTGAATTCAGTATGAGGTGAACCAACATGGACAAAACCGATAACCCGCATCGTCGTACTTTCCTCGCCCAGGCCGGCGCAGGTGCTGCTGTTCTGGCCGCAGGATCGCTGCTCGGCCCGGCCGCTGCCAAAGCTGCGGTGACAGGGCCGGGCAACGCTGCCCCCGCGGCGACTGCCGGCAAGGCAATCGGGCGTTTCTGGCCAGGGGACACCCGGCTGGTGGTTTCCATTTCCATGCAATTCGAGGCAGGCGGCCAACCGCTCAAGGGCACTGACAGTCCGTTTCCCCACGTGGATTTTCCCGACAGTGTTCCGGAGGATGTGGCCACCAATACCTGGTTTGCCTATGGCTACCGTGAAGGTATTCCGCGGATGCTTGATCTCTGGGACCGGCATGGGGTGAAAGTCACCTGCCACATGATCGGCGACGCCGTAAAGCGCAACCCAGCGCTGGCCCGGGAGATCGTCGCCCGTGGGCACGAAGCCTCGGGGCATGGCCCGCACTGGAGCTCGCAATTTGCCATGAGCCGGGATGAAGAGCGCACTTTCCTGCGCCAGGCCGCGAGCATGTTGCAGGACGTCACCGGTCAGCCGGTCACCGGCTACAACTGCAACTGGCTGCGGCGCGGGCCCAATACCTTGTCGTTGTTGCAGGAGCTGGGCTACGTCTATCACATTGATGATGTGAGTCGCGATGAGCCGTTTATCGAGCAGGTCAATGGCAAGGACTTTGTCGTGGTCCCGTATACCCTGCGCAACAACGACATCGTGTTGATTGAGGGGCGCAATTACTCGCCCTCGAAATTCCTTCAACAGGTCAAGCTGGAGTTCGACCAGCTCTACCTGGAAGCCGGAAGCCGACGCCGCATGATGGCGATCAGTGCCCACGATCGCATCAGCGGTACGCCGCAAATGGTCAGGGTCTGGGACGAGTTTCTGCGGTACGCCAACAGCCATCCCGGCGTGGCGTTCATGCGCAAGGACGCCATCGCTCAATACACCTTGAAAAGCCCCCTCAGCCTCAGGGAAAGCGAAACCATCTGAGTTCGTTCTCTTCGCCTTTAAAGGATGTGCCCGTATGCAACGTTCCATTCCCCTTATCGCCGCCGGATTCCTGGCCCTGACCCTCTCCGGCGTGGCGTTTGCCACCACCGAACTGGTGACGCCGGGTGTCCTGGTGGTGGACAAGAGCCTGACCGCCGCGCAACTGAAGATCATGGAAACTGTCGCCCGGCGTTACGACACTTTCTGGAATACCGGTGACGAGAGCCTGGCCCGTGAAGCGCTGGCGCTCAACTTCATCGATAAAACACCGCCCGCCGGGCGCAAACAAGGGCCGGAGGGACCGCTGCTGGCCTCCCGTGCGTTTCGCGGCGCGGTGCCGGACCTGAGCTGTGAAGTAGAGCAAATGATCATTGCCGGCGACCGCGTGGTGGCACATTTGCATTTTCGCGGGCACTTCACCGGTTCCTTTGGTCAGATCAAGGGCACTGGGCAGGTCGTAGACTTTATTGCCACCGACATTTACCAGATCGGCAAGGGCAAGATCGTCGCCAACTGGCACATCGAAGACAACCTGACGCTGATGAAGCAGTTGGGTGCGCTCTGACGGGAGGGCTCTGCACATGACCGTTCACTACCTTGATCACTTCACGCTCCGCACGGAGCATGTCGACGCGACGGTGAGTTTCTATCGTGACGCCCTCGGCCTGGAGGAGGGCTGGCGCCCGGCGTTTCCTTTTCCGGGCAGTTGGCTTTATTCAGCAGGTCGCCCGCTGCTGCATATCGCCAGCCTGCAGGGCAGCGCCGCGCAGCTTGAAACGTATCTTGGGGTGCGTGCTGCCGGCGACGGCTCAAGTGCGCTCGATCACATTGCATTGCGCTGCAATGACCTTGAAACTCACCGGCAACGCCTGCACACGCTAGGGCTGCCTTTTACCGAGCGGGTGGTGCCGGAGCTGTTCGAGCACCAATTGTTTGTCGAAGACCCCAACGGGATCAGGGTCGAGCTGATCTTTGCTTACCCGGCGGCCTGAGGTGGCTGGCCGGATTTCCCGGCCAACTGTTGGCTGGGCAACAGCAGTCGGACAGTTGTGGTTTGGGCGGGACAGCGCAACGTCATCCAATGTTTTCATCTGCTTGATTTTATTCGAAATAATTTATGGCATGGGCTCTGCAATGCACACAGGTGAACCCTTTCACCCGTTGCTCAGCGGAGCCCTGTATGCCTTGCACCTTTTTCTCGCGTTCACGTTACATCTTGCTCGGCGCAGCGTTGTTGCTGGGCCACGCCGCCGTGTCCCAGGCCGCCGAGGGCGATGACGCGGTGCCGTCCCTGGCCGGCAAGCGCATTGCCGTGAGCATGACCGGCACCAGTCACTACTTCGATATCAAGGCCTTCCAGGCCCAGGTCGATGAGATCAAGCGCCTCGGCGGCACGCCGATCACCCTGGATGCAGGGCGCAATGACAAGAACCTGGTGACCCAACTGCAAACCGTGGTCACCCAGAAACCCGATGCGGTGATCCAGACCCTCGGCACCCTGAGCGTGATCGACCCGTGGCTCAAGCGCATCAGCAAGGCCGGCATCCCGCTGTTCACCATCGACGCACCTTCGCAGTACAGCCTCAACAACACCACCTCGGATAATGTCGCCACCGGCAAGGCCCTGGCCGATCAGTTGATCAAGGATGCCGGCGGCAAGGGCAAGATCCTGGTGTTCAACGGCTTTTACGGCGTGCCGGTGTGCGCGATTCGCTACGACCAGTTGAAGCTGGCGCTCAAGGATCACCCGCAACTGGAAATCATCGAGCCGGAGCTGCGGGATGTGATCCCCAACACCGTGCAGGATGCCTATTCCCAGGTGTCCGCATTGCTCAACAAGTACCCGGCCGGCAGTGTCTCGGCGATCTGGGCGGCGTGGGACATTCCGCAACTGGGGGCAAGCAAGGCGTTGATCGACGCCAAGCGCACCGAGATCAAGACCTACGGCGTGGACGGTACGCCGGAGGTGCTGGAGCTGCTCGGCCAGGCCAATTCGCCGGTGGGCGCGGTAGTCGCCCAGCAACCGGCGCTGATCGGCAAGACTGCTGTGCAGAACGTGGCCCGCTACCTGGCCGGGCAGCGTGACCTGCCCAAGGAAACCCATGTGCCGACGCTGCTGACCACCGCCGCCAACCTGGCGCAGGTCCAGCAACTGCGGGGTGATTGATGGCCGCGTTGCACTTGCAGCACCTGCGCAAACGCTTCGGCGCCACCCTGGCGCTGGAGGATGCGAGCCTGAAGGTCGAGCGCGGCACCATTCACGGCCTGGTGGGCGAGAACGGTGCCGGCAAGTCGACCTTGATCAAGGTCCTGGCGGGGATCCACAAAGCGGACTCGGGGCAGGTGAGCATTGACGGCCAGCCGTATGCCGCACTGTCGCCGCGCCAGGTGGACGCGCTGGGCGTGCAGTTCATCCATCAGGAGCGGCTGTTGCCGGCGAGTTTTACCGTGGGCGAGGCGTTGTTTTTCGGCCATGAATTACGCCGTGGTCCGTTTGTCGACCGGCGCCGGCAGCAGCGCGAGGCAGAACGTTTGCTGGCGGAATATTTTGAGCTGCAACTGCCCGCCGACGCGTTGGTAGGCGAGCTGAACAGCGCCGAGCGCCAGGTGCTGCAAATCACCCGGGCGTTGACTCGCAAGCCGAAGATCCTGGTGTTCGACGAGCCCAGCGTGGCGCTGGTCAAGCGCGAAGTCGACCAGCTGCTGCGGATCGTCAAGCGCCTGCGGGACCAGGGTTTGTCGATTCTCTACATCTCCCATTACCTGCAGGAAATCGACAGCCTGTGCGATGAAGTGACGGTGTTGCGCAATGGTCGAGATGTGGCCGTGGTAGAGCCACGGCACACCTCCAGCGCGCAGATTGCGCGGTTGATGGTCAACCGCGAGGTCCAGGAGATGTACCCCAAGGCGCAGGTCGAGCTCGGCGAACCATTGCTGCAGGTGCGCGGCCTGAACCTGGCCCGGCGCTACCGGCAGATCGACCTGGAATTGCGTCGGGGCGAGATCGTCGGCCTCACCGGGCTGGTCGGGTCGGGCGCCAAGGACCTGCTCAAGACCCTGTTCGGTGTGGTGCGCGCCGACAGCGGCAGCATTCATCTGGAGGGGCGTTTGTTGCGCCTGCGTTCACCCGGAGAAGCCATTGCCCAAGGGATTGCACTGGTGCCGGAAGAACGCCGCAGCCAGGGGATTTCACCGCTGCTGTCGGTGCTGGAAAACCTCACGCTCGCCGGGCTTGGGCGTTTCAGTCGCTGGGGGGTACTGAGCCAGCGTAAGGAGCAGGCCGAAAGCCTGCGGCTGATCGACGAGTTGGCGATCAAGACGCCGGGCCCGCAGGCTGCCGTCAGCCAGCTCAGCGGCGGCAACCAGCAGAAAGTCGCCCTGGGCAAATGGCTGAGCCGGCGCTCGGCGGTGTACCTGTTGGACGAACCGTGCGTAGGTGTGGACGTCGGCGCCAAGGTCGAGATTTATCGCGTGATCGGGCGGCTGGTGGAAGAGGGCGCAGCGGTGCTGGTGCTGTCTTCGGATTTGCCCGAACTGCTGGGGATCTGCGACCGCATCCTGGTGCTGCATCGCGGTGAAATAGCCGGGGAGTTCCATGCCGGTGAGGCGGACAGTGATCAACTGTTGGCGTGTGCCACGGGTGCGGTGCAGTCCACAGTGGCTGTGCAGGTGAAACAGGAGGTGGCGCATGTCCCTGCTTGAAGCTGCTACTCCTGGCTTGTCTCAACGGTTATGGGTACTGCTGTTGCGGCGCGGCTCGGTGGGCGTATTCCTCGCGATTTTGCTGGGCTTTGCCGTCGCCGCGCCGAACTTCTTTTCAGTCGGCAATATCGCGAATGTGTTCAGCCAGTCGGCGATCCTCGGCGTACTTGCCTTCGGCCTGACCTGCGTGATTATCGGCGGCGGCTCCAACGTGGTGGCCGGCGGGCTTGATCTGTCGCTGGCAGCCAATTTGGGCTTGTGTGCGGCCGTGTTCAGTCGACTCAACAACGCAGGCCTCGACCTGTGGGCAAGCCTGCTGCTGACCTTGGGTTGCGGCCTGGCGGTGGGCCTGCTCAATGGCCTGGCCGTGGTGGTGCTGCGCTTGCCACCGTTGCTCGCAACGCTGGCAAGCATGAATGTACTGGCCGGGCTGGAGCTGGTCCTCACCGAAAACACCGTGGTCTCGACTGACTCACCGTTGCTCGACCTGCTCAGTGGCGGGACCTGGCTGGGCGTGCCGGCACTCGCCTGGGTGTTGCTGGTGACGGCCTTTGTGTTGACGCTGCTGATCCAGCACACCGCCTATGGGCTGCGCCTGCATGCCGTCGGCGAGTACCCGCACGCTGCCGAGGCCGCCGGGATTCGAGTGCCGGCCTACGTACTCTCCAGTTATTTGCTGTCTGGGTTGTGTGCCGCGGTGGCGGCTTTGTGTTCAGCGGCATTTTTCAGCGGCAGCACCACCGGCTCCGGTGACATGCTGTTGTCGGTGGTCGCCATAGCCTTTCTTGGCGTGGTGTTTTCCCGGCGACTGGTGGCAAGCATCCCCGGCACCTTGCTCGCGACGCTGTTGATCGGCTTTTTGATCAACGGGTTTCAGTTGCTCAACGTATCGAGCTTCTGGGTCAACGGTGTCCAGGGCGTGCTGATTCTGCTGGTGGTCGCCGCTTCCAGCGCATTGAACCGGGGAGAACATTCATGAGTCAGGTATCCATCCTGCAAGCCCATGGCGGCTGGCGTTCGCTGTTGCCCCTGACGTTGCCGCTGGTGTTCGTGGCCATCGTGGTGGTGTTTGCCTGGCAGGCCCCGGGGTTTCTCAGTGGCGGCAACCTGAAAAGCCTGGTGCTGAATAACTTCGTGCTGCTGGCGATTGTTGCGATCGGCATGACCTATGCGGTGGCGGCCGGTGGCATCGATCTGTCGGTAGGCACCGCGCTGGATTTCGCCAGCTTCAGCTTCGTGGTGTTGCTTAACGCCGGGCACGGGCTGGGTGTGGCGATTGCCGGTGCGTTGGCCGCCGGGCTGCTGGTAGGACTGTTCAATGCCGGCTTGATCGCGGGGCTGCGGATCAGCCCGTTCCTGGCCACCCTCGGCACCTTGTTTATCGGCACCAGTGCCCAGCAACTGCTCTCGGACGGCGGCCAGCCAATTTATATCGCCCAGGGTTTCAAGCTGGAACTGGCGAGCTTCAGCCCTTTGGGCGTGCCCTTGCCGCTGTTGATCGTGCTGGTATTGGCCGTGGTCTACGGCCTGTTGCTGGCCCGTGGACGCCTGGGGCGCGAACTGCTAGCCCAGGGTACCCAGCCGCTGCTGGCGTATTACTCGGGGTTGTCGGTGCGGCGCATCGTCACCACCACGGTGCTGGCGGCGGCGCTGGTGTGCGCGGTGGCGGGGATCCTGCTCAGTTCGACGGTGAGCGCCTACGTGCCGCTGTCGGGCAATGCGTTCCTGCTGAATGCGATTGGTGCGGTGTTTATCGGCACCACATTGAACCGCCAGGGCCGCGCGAATATTCCGGGCACGTTGCTGGGGGTGCTGTTCATCAACGTCATCGCCAATGGCTTGCTGTTGATCGGCTGGAACTTCTACTGGCAGCAGGTGGCAACCGGCGTGCTGATTTTTATCGTGCTGGCCTTCAGTTTTGTCAGCCGCAGGATTGCGCAGAACACCTGAGGCTCGGCGCCCCAGGTGCGGGCCTGCCCTTTACTTTTCCCAGTCGGCCTTGGCAATCAACAGGCCATGGTTGCCGTTATAGGCGGCGCGCTCGGGTTGTTTCCAGCCCTCCAGCAGCGCGTCGTCGAGGCGGTAGATTTCCACCCCCAGCGGACGGCAGACCTTCAACGGGTCTTCCGCATCCGGGCCCCACATCGGCAGCGACAGGTCGCCACCGGGGCAGGTGGAGAGGGCACACAGCAGGTCGATTTCGGCGAAGAACTCCAGATAGTCGCCCTGCTTGGCCGGGCAGGCTTTCATGAAGTACATGTCGTCGTGATTGAGGCCGGTGCACTGGAAAATGTTCAGCACGTCGTGCACGTCGAACTCGGTCAGGCCATGGGGCAGCACGGCGCGGGTCAGGTTGGAGTGGCAGTGGTGGTGGAAGTCTTCGCCCGTGAGCATCTTGTTCACGTAAGGGTCGCAGCGCGTGCCCAGCAAGTCATGCAGGCGCCCGCCGTGTTCGTCGATGCCATAGTCGGCCAGGCTGTCGTCGGTGATGGTGACCATCGGCCGCAAAAACGGCAGGTTCGACC
Source organism: Pseudomonas sp. E6002 (assembly GCF_013385565.1). Taxonomy (NCBI): domain Bacteria; kingdom Pseudomonadati; phylum Pseudomonadota; class Gammaproteobacteria; order Pseudomonadales; family Pseudomonadaceae; genus Pseudomonas; species Pseudomonas sp. E6002. The sequence goes on from NZ_JACAPT010000038.1 coordinate 16,599, forward strand.
ACAGGCGGTCGTAGGTGGTGACGTGCGCGCCTTGCAGCTGGCGGGTGCGTGCCGCCCACATGCGTTCGCGGGGGTCGTTGGCGCTCCACACGTTGAAGTCGCCGACCTGCGGGCCAACCGGCGTGGTCACGCGGAACACATGGCCTGCCGGTACTTTCCAGGCGCGGCCGGTGCGGATCGGCACTTCGAATTGCTCGATCAGGGTGCGCCCGTCCCGGGACTCGCGCACGCGGTCATAGAAGGCTTTGTCGACCTGCAAGGCAGCGCCTTTGCTGACTTGGTAGGCCGCTGGGTAGTCCTTGTACATGGTGGGTCCTCGCTTCAGGGTTTTGGAATGCTGCTCAGGATGTCCAGCAGCAGCGATTCGGAGTCATTGAGGTAGCTGGCCAGGGCTTCGCCGGCGGCTTGCTTGTGGCCGTCAACCAGCAAGTCGTGAATCTGCCGGTCGCGCTCCAGCCAGGGCTTCTGGAAGGTTTCCTCGCTGGGCGCGTTGGAAAACACCAGGCGCATCTGGGCTGCAATATGGGTAAAAAACTCGTCCAGCAACGGGCTGCGCATCAGCCCGACAATATGTTGGTGAAAGCGCAGGCTGTGGGTGCCGAAGGCTTGCCAGTTCTCGCGGTCCTGGGCCAGCTGCGCGGCCTCGATGGACTCCAGCATCAGGTCGGACTGGTATTCGCGCAGCGGCTTGCTGGCGGCGATGGCCTGCAGCTCCAGGGTGCGTCGCACCTTGAAGATGTCACGCACTTCCTCTACCCCCAGGCGGCGCACGATCACGCCTTTGTTGCGCACGTAGCTGGTCAGGCCTTCGCGGCCCAGGTGGTGCAAGGCTTCACGCACCGTGTTGCGCGAGGCGTTGTAGGCGTTCACCAGTTCGCTTTCCACCAGCGGCATGCCGGGCAGCAGGCGGCCGCCGATGATGTCTTCGCGCAGTTCGATGGCAACCTGGTCGGCCAGCGACAGGCTGGGTTCCTTGGCTTGGCTCACGTCGGGGGCTCCTTGGGCTCACGCCAGTTGGACGTCTTTGAGGAACTTGGTCATGCGTTCACTGCGTTGCTCGAGCATGTCACGCGGTGCGGCGTCCTGGATAATCTCGCCGCCTTCCATGAACACCACACGATCGGAAAGCTTGAACGCGAAGTTCATTTCATGGGTGACGATGACCATGGTCATGCCCTCGCGAGCCAATTCCTCGATTACCCCCAGTACGTCGCCCACCAGTTCCGGGTCGAGGGCTGAGGTGGGTTCATCGAACAGCATCACCGAAGGCCGCATCGCCAGGGCGCGGGCAATCGCCACCCGTTGCTGTTGCCCGCCGGATAGCTGGTGCGGGTATTTGCCGGCGTGCTCCAGCATGCCGACCTTGCGCAACAGGGCCAGGCTCAACAGGCGCAGTTCTTCGCCGCTACCATGGGCATGGTAGACCGGCGCGAGCATCACGTTCTCAAGGGCGGTTTTATGCGGGAACAGGTTGAACCCCTGGAACACCATGCCGACATGCACGATGCCGCGCATATGCACCTTGTGCCCCAGCGCGCCTTGCGGCTCCTGGCTGCCACGCAGGAACGGCTGGCCTTGCAGGGTGATTTCGCCACGGTCGAGGCTTTCGAGGCCGTTCATGGTACGAATCAGCGTAGTCTTGCCCGAGCCTGACGGGCCGATGATCGACACCACCTCGCCCCAGCGCACATTCAGTTCGACGCCCTTGAGCACTTCCAGCTCGCCATAGGCCTTGCGCACCCCGCGAGCCTGCAAGGCAAACTCACCGGGCTCGGCCTGGCCGGGGGCACGACGCGTCGCCACTTGGTCGAGCACGGCGGGGGCGATGGCCTTGGGTTTGCGCCGGGTCACGTCCAGGTGGTTCTCCAGCACCCGCAACAACCAACTGAACACCGTCACGATGAACACGTAATAGAACGCCACGGCTAGCATGGTCTCCATCACCAGGAAGTTCTGGGTGTAGAGTTGTTGGCCCACCAGCAGGATTTCCGAAAGCGAAATCACCGACACCAGCGAGGTGAGTTTGACGATGGTGATGTATTCGTTGGCCAGTGTCGGCAACGCAACCCGCAGCGCCTGCGGCACCACAATCAACCGCTGCACGCCGCGATAACCCACGCCCAGCGCCTTGCCGGCTTCGCGCTGCCCCTTGACCACCGCCAGCAGGCCGCCCCGATGGATCTCGGCGATGTAGGCCGCCTCACTCAGCACCAGGGCGATCAGGCCCGCGGAGTAGGGGTTGGACAACACCACGCTGGTGGACGGAAACACCTGCGGCAGGTTGTAGACGAAGATCAACAGCACCAGCAACGGCAGGCTGCGGAAGAACCAGATGTAGACGCCAGCGGAGTCCCGCAGCCAGCGGCGCTCCGACTGCCGCGCCAGGGCCAGGAAAAAACCCAGCACAATGCCCAGCAGCCAGGTTTCCAGGCTCAGTTCGACCACGGTGCCGACGGCTCGCCAGAAGTCGCCGTTCCATAACAAGCCCAGGGTGTAGTGCCAATCGAATTGCATAAAGGTGCTCCGCGTTTCAGTTACCCAGTGCCGCACTGATCTCGGCGCCGTTCGGCTCGGCCAGGTTGTAGCGCGCCAGCAGCTTGCCGTAGCTGCCGTCCTGCTTGATCTGGCTCAGGGCGCCGGTCAGCGCCTGGAGCAGTGCCGGGTTTTCCTTGCGCACGGCCAGGCCGACCACCACCGGGTAGATCAACTCGCTGGAGCTGATCACGGTTTTGCCTTGCAGTTTTTCCACGGTGATCTTGGCAACCGCCGCGTCTTCCATCTGCACGTCCACCGCCTGGGCGAGCAGGGCCTGGGCGGCTTCCGGAGACGTCGGGAACTCACGCGACTCGATCGCCGGCTTGCCCGCAGGAAGGCAGTAGTCCGCCGAAACCTTGTTCAGCTTTGGCACCCACGACGCGCCCTTGATCGACCCGACGCGCTTGCCGCACAGGTCTTCCGGGCGCTGGGGCTTGAAGTCGCCGGTGCTGAGCACCATCAGCGAAGAACCGGTCTTCAGGTAGCTGAGGAAATCCACCTGTTTGGCGCGCTCGGGGGTGACGTACAGCGCCGAGGCCACCACGTCGAAACGCCGGGCGTTGACGCCGAGGATCAGGTTGGCGAAACGGGTGTCGAGAAAACGTGGTTTGAGCCCCAGTTGCTTGCCCATCAGTTGCATGAACTCCGGGTCGAAACCGGCCGGGGTCTTTTGCTCAAGATAGGTGTAAGGCGGGTAGGTGAGGTCGGAGCCGATCGACAGCTCGCCTTGTTTGAGGGTGCCCTTGATCTCTGCAGCCGACAGCAGCGGCGTCACGCACGCCAGGGTGATCGCTAGCGCCAATGTGCGCAGGGTGTTCTTGCCCGTCAGACCTTTTTGCATGTTCGTCGCCTCGGTTGCTGAATGCAGGGAAATTTGGATTGTTCAACAATCCTGTAATAGTGGGTAAGCGGTTATCGTGCCAAGTGGTGGAAATGAAGGTCTTTTGCTCAGTTTTTACGAGCGTGGGAGCGTTTTTTTGCAAGCACGCACACCAAATCAGTGCGATTCGTTACCGAGCGCTACGTTGTGGGGCGGGAATATTGCGGGGCATCACACGCGCACTTATTGATAAAGTGCCGCTACGAAACCCTGAGTGAACAGCAATGACGTCGACCTCCCAACGCCGCTCAACCCTGATTGCCTTGTTGGTCGCCGTCACCTTCTTCATGGAAAACCTGGACGCCACAGTGATCGCCACCGCGTTGCCGGACATCGCCAAAACCTTCGGCGTGGGCGCGGTGGACGTGAACATCGGTATGAGCGCCTACATGCTCGCCGTCGCGGTGTTCATTCCCATCAGCGGCTGGCTGGCCGACCGCTTTGGCTCGCGGCGGGTATTCGGTTGGGCAATCGTGCTGTTCAGCCTGTCGTCACTGCTGTGCGGGTGGAGCGACAGCCTGCAGACCTTCGTCGCCGCGCGCGTGTTGCAGGGCATCAGCGGCGCGATGATGGTGCCGGTGGGGCGCCTGGCGGTGCTGCGGGCTACCGAGAAAAAAGACCTGGTGCGGGCGATCTCATTCATCACCTGGCCCGGCCTGGTGGCGCCGATACTCGGGCCGCCGGTGGGCGGGTTTATCGTTACCCACGCGTCCTGGCCGTGGATTTTCTACCTCAACCTGCCGCTGGGCCTGCTGGCGCTGATTGCCACGCTGGTACTGATCCCCAAACACGACGAGGTCACGTCCCGCTCATTCGATTTCAGCGGCTTCCTGCTGGTGGGTGTCGCCAGCGCGGCGCTGTTGTACGGCGTGGAACTGCTCGGGCAAAGCCGTGGCAGCTTGTTGCAGGGCCTGTTACTCAGCGCTGCAGGCGTGATGCTCGGTGCCTTTGCCTGGCGCCATATGCGCCGGCATGCCCAACCATTGCTGGCGCTGGGTGTGGTGAGTGTGCGCACGTTCAGTGTGTGCCTGTGCGGCGGGTCGATTTTCCGGGTGGCCATCAGCACCTTGCCGTTCCTGCTGCCGCTGATGTTTCAACTGGCGTTCGGCCTTTCTGCATTCGATGCGGGGTTGCTGGTGCTCGCGGTATTTGCCGGCAACCTGGCGATGAAGCCGTTCACCACGGCGGTGATGCAGCGCTGGGGCTTTCGCTCGGTGCTGATGATCAACGGCATCCTTGGCGTGCTCGCGATTGCGGCCTGTGCGCTGCTGGACGAGCGCATGAGCTGGGCGCTGATCCTGTTCATTCTGTTCGTGGGTGGCCTGTCACGCTCCATGCAGTTCACCTTGTTCAACACCCTGGGGTTCGCTGATATACCCAAGGCGCAGATGAGCGACGCCTCAACCTTGTTCAGCATGTTCTTCCAGCTGAGCATGGCCATGGGCGTGGCGATTGGCGCGCTGTTGTTACGTTTTGCCATGAATTTTCACGGCAATACCGGGCAGGCCGCCACCGCCGATTTCCAGCTGACTTTTCTTCTAGTGGCGGTGATCGCCGGCGTGGCGCTGCTGGATAACCTGCGGCTGCCGCCCCAGGCCGGTGAGTCGGTTTTGCAGCGAAAGTGAACCCACGATACCTTCGGGGTATGAAGCAACACCTATTGAATATTGGACGGCTTGCGTCCCCCGCATCACTCTGCGGTGAAGTACATACGCAGGGCCCATAACAATAAAAGGCGCAACCATGACCGTGCTATTGAGTGAGCGCAGCCAGATTTTCGACCGTGCAGATGCCTATGCCGTGTCCGACTACGTCAACCAGCATGTCGGCAGCCACTGCATCCGCCTGCCGCCCAAGGGCCGCCCGCAGGCAAGCATCAGCCACCGGACCTTTTCCAGCCTGGACCTGTGCCGCATCAGCTACGGCGCGCCGGTGCGGGTGACCTCGGTGGCGCTGGAAACCATCTACCACCTGCAGATCCTGCTGCACGGCCACTGCCGCTCGAGCTCCCGTGGCGAAGAGCAGGTGTTGGGCCCCGGCGAAGTGCTGCTGATCAACCCGGATGACCCGGTAGACCTGACCTATTCCGCCGACTGCGAAAAATTCATCGTCAAGGTGCCCGTGCGCCTGCTGGAAAACGCCTGCCTTGAGCAGCACTGGACGTTGCCGCAGCCGGGCATCCGTTTTGCGGCGCCGCGCCACGCACTTGCCGAAATGGGTGGGTTCCTGCAATTGCTGGGGCTGATCTGCCATGAGGCCGAAAACGCTGCCGAACCCGAAGTGCAGGGCCTGTACGAGCGCATTGTGGCGAACAAGCTGTTGGCGCTGCTGGCCAGCAACGTCCTGCGGGTGATTCCGCGACCGGATCAGGGTGGGGGCTTTGAAGCCGTGCGTCAGTTCATCGAGGAGCACCTGGCCGACGACATCAGCGTCGAACAACTGATGGCCATCGCCAGGGTCAGCGAGCGTTCGTTGTATACCTTGTTTGAACGCCAGGTCGGCCTGTCACCCCGTGACTACATGCGCCAGCGCAAGCTGGAGCGGGTGCACGCCATGCTGCAACTGGCCACGGCGCGCAGCGTGACGGAGGTGGCGCTGGATCATGGGTTTGTGCATTTGGGGCGGTTCTCCGAGGCCTATCGCAAACGCTTTGGCGAGCTGCCTTCGCAAACCTGGAAGCGCCGGCTCGCGCCAGGCGGATAACGAATTGCAGTCAGCGGATATTGAGGGGTAGGGCAAGCACATAAGGTGGGGGGGCCTGATACAAGAACAACCGAGGGCCTACCCCATGATCAGCACATTCGACCGACTCGCCCGACAATTGCGCGACTCCGTCCAGGAAGATCCCGCCACCGGGGTGTTCCGCTGCCGCCGCGACATCTTCACCGACCCCGACCTGTTTGCCCTGGAAATGAAGCACATTTTCGAAGGCGGTTGGGTCTACCTGGCGCACGAAAGCCAGGTGCCGGAGATCAACGACTACTTCACCACCTGGATCGGCCGCCAGCCCGTGGTCATCACCCGCGACAAACACGGCACGCTGCACGGCCTGGTCAACGCCTGCGCCCACCGTGGCGCGATGCTCTGCCGCCGTAAACAAGGCAACAAAGGCTCGTTTACCTGCCCTTTCCACGGCTGGACCTTCAGCAACGCCGGCAAGCTGCTCAAAGTGAAGGACGCCAAGACCGGCGCCTACCCCGACAGCTTCGACTGTGACGGCTCCCACGACTTGAAACGCCTTGGCCGCTTCGAAAACTATCGCGGCTTCCTGTTCGGCAGCCTCAGCGAGACGGTCCCGGAGCTGAGCGACTACCTGGGTGAGACCCGGGTGATCATCGACCAGATGGTCGACCAGGCCCCGCTGGGGCTGGAGGTGCTGCGGGGCAGTTCGTCATATGTGTATGACGGCAACTGGAAGCTGCAGATCGAAAACGGCGCCGACGGTTATCACGTCAGCTCCGTGCACTGGAACTACTCGGCGACCATGGGCCGGCGCAATTACGAAGCCGAAGGCACGCGCACCGTGGATGCCAATGGCTGGTCGAAAAGCCTGGGCGGCGTGTACGCCTACGAGCATGGCCATATCCTGCTGTGGACGCGCCTGCTCAACCCCGAAGTGCGTCCGGTGCATGCCCATCGCGAGGCGCTGGCCGAGCGCCTGGGCCAGGAACGCGCCGATTTTATCATCGACCAAACCCGCAACCTGTGCCTCTACCCGAATGTGTACCTGATGGACCAGTTCTCCACGCAGATCCGCGTGGTACGGCCAATCGCGGTCGACAAGACCGAAGTCACGATCTATTGCATGGCGCCCAAGGGCGAAAGTGCCGAGGAACGCACCACGCGCATCCGCCAGTACGAAGATTTCTTCAACGTCAGCGGCATGGGTACACCGGACGACCTGGAAGAATTCCGCGCCTGCCAGACCGGCTACCAGGGCGCGACCACCTTGTGGAATGACCTCAGCCGCGGCGCCAAACAGTGGGTCGAAGGCCCTGACGAAAACGCCCGGGCCATGGGCATGAATCCGCAGCTCAGTGGCGTCAAGACCGAGGACGAAGGCCTGTTCGTGCGCCAGCACGCCCACTGGGCCCAGAGCCTGCAACGCGCTATCGAACGGGAGCAGCAAGGCTTGATCGCGACGGACAAGGAGGTGCTGGCATGAGTGCTTCCCGTGACCGCCTGCTGGACTTTCTGTACCGCGAAGCCCGCCTGCTGGATGACCGCCAGTGGGATGAGTGGCTCGAATGCTATTCACCCAAGGTCGAGTACTGGATGCCGGCCTGGGACGACCACGATACGCTGACCGAAGACCCCCAGAGCGAAATCTCGCTGATCTATTACCCCAGCCGCGACGGCCTGGAAGACCGGGTGTTCCGGATCAAGACCGAGCGCTCCAGCGCCAGCACCCCGGAGCCGCGCACCGCGCACCTGATCACCAACCTCGAAGTGCTGGCCGACGACGGGCAGCACGTGGAGTTGCGTTTCAACTGGCAAACCCTCAGCCATCGCTACAAGACCACGGATACGTACTTCGGTACCTCGTTCTATCGCCTCGACATCCGCGCCGAACAGCCGCTGATCACGCGCAAGAAGGTGGTGCTGAAAAACGACTACATCCATCAGGTCATCGATATCTACCACATCTGAGGACACGCCCATGACGTACTCCATTGCCCTGAACTTCGAGGACGGGGTAACCCGTTTCATCGACTGCAAGGTGGGTGAAAAGGTCCTCGACGCGGCCTTTCGCCAACGTATCAACCTGCCCATGGACTGCTCCGACGGTGTGTGCGGCACCTGCAAATGCCGCTGTGAAACCGGCGCCTATGATTTGGGCGACGACTACATCGAAGACGCTCTGAGCGAGGATGAAGCCGCTGAGCGCCAGGTGCTCACCTGCCAGATGGTGCCGCAGTCGGACTGCGTGATTGCCGTGCCGGTGCCGTCCGGTGCCTGCAAGACCGGCACCGCGCAATTTGCCGCGACGGTGGCGAGTATTACCCGGCATGCCGATGCAGCGTTGGAAGTCAGCTTCGAATTGGATCAGGCGCCGGTGTTCCTGCCGGGGCAATACGTGAATATCGGCGTGCCCGACAGTGGGCAGACCCGCGCGTATTCCTTCAGCAGTCGCCCCGGCGACAAACGCGCGAGCTTCCTGATCAAGCATGTGCCCGGCGGGTTGATGAGTGGCTGGCTGGAGCGTGCCCAGCCGGGCGACGCGGTGCCGATGACCGGGCCGCTGGGCAGTTTCTACCTGCGCGAAGTGGCGCGGCCACTGCTGTTGCTGGCAGGTGGTACGGGGCTTGCGCCGTTCCTGTCGATGCTTGAAGTGTTGGCCGAGCGCGAGGAAACCCGGCCGGTCACGCTGATCTACGGCGTGACGCGGGACCAGGACCTGGTGATGGTCGAGGCGCTGGAGGCGTTCGCCCAACGCCTGCCCAACTTCGGTTTTGTCACCTGCGTGGCCGACCCCCAGACCGCTCACCCCCGGCAGGGGTATGTCACCCAGCACATGGCCGCTGACGTGCTGAACGATGGCGACGTGGATGTGTACCTGTGCGGGCCGCCACCGATGGTCGACGCGGTACGCCAGCACTTCAAGAACCAGGGCGTCACCCCCGCCAGCTTCCACTACGAGAAGTTCACCCCCAACGCCATCGTCACCGGCGACGCCGCCTGAGGAATCCCCCATGACTCCACGTTTCAACACCCAGGTTGCGCTGGTGACCGGCGCCGCCCAGGGCATCGGCCGGCGGGTTGCCGAGCGTTTGCTGGAAGAGGGCGCCTGGCTGGTGGCCGTCGATCGCTCGGAACTCGTGCATGAATTGCAGCATGAGCGGGCGCTGATCCTCACCGCCGACTTGGAGCAGCATGCCGAATGTGCCCGTGTGACGGCCGCTGCCAAGGCGCGGTTCGGGCGTATCGACATCCTGGTCAACAACGTCGGCGGGACTATCTGGGCCAAGCCCTTCGAGCACTACGCCGAGAACGAAATCGAAGCCGAGGTGCGCCGCTCGCTGTTCCCGACCCTGTGGTGCTGCCATTGCGTGTTGCCCTACATGCTGGAGCAGGGCAGCGGTGCCATCGTCAATGTCTCGTCCGTGGCCACGCGCGGAGTGAACCGTGTGCCGTATGGCGCGGCCAAGGGCGGCGTCAACGCCTTGACCGCGTGCCTGGCCCTGGAGACCGCCGGCAGCGGCATTCGGGTCAACGCCACCGCACCCGGTGGCACCGAGGCGCCACCGCGGCGGATCCCGCGCAACAGCCAGCCCCAGAGCGACCAGGAGCGCGTCTGGTACCAGCAGATCGTCGACCAGACCCTCGACAGCAGCCCGATGAAGCGCTACGGCAGCATCGACGAACAAGCCGGCGCGATTCTGTTTCTGGCCTCTGATGAGGCCTCCTACATCACGGGCGTCACCTTGCCGGTAGGAGGCGGCGACCTCGGCTGACCCAGCGCCGTACCTGCAGACACTGACTCACAACAACAATAATGAGAGCACTGCCATGCGTACCCATGACGTCAATTCGATTATCGATAATGCCCATTTCAATCGTTTCCACTGGCTGGTGGTCAGCCTGTGTGCTGTGCTGTTGATCTTTGACGGTTATGACTTGTTCATCTACGGCGTGGTCTTGCCGTCGATCATGAAGGAATGGGGACTATCGCCCCTGCAGGCCGGCGCTCTGGGCAGTTATGCGCTGTTCGGGATGATGTTCGGCGCGCTGGTCTTCGGCAGCCTGGCCGACAAGTTCGGTCGCCGCAAAGGCATCGCCATCTGCTTTGCCTTGTTCAGCGTCGCCACGGTGATTAACGGTTTTGCCAGCAACCCGACTGAGTTCGGAATCTGCCGGTTTATTGCCGGGCTCGGCTGTGGCGGCCTGATGCCCAATGCGGCCGCACTGATTACCGAATACGCACCGAAGAAAATGCGCAGCATCCTGATGGCGGTGATGTTTGGCGGGTACTCGCTGGGCGGCATGCTGTCGGCCGGCGTGGGGATTTTCATGCTGCCGCGTTTTGGCTGGTCGTCCATGTTCTTCGCCGCGGCGATCCCGCTGCTGCTGATGCCGTTGATTGTGTACTGGCTGCCTGAGTCCATCGGGTTCCTGATTCGCCAGGGCCGCAAGGAACAGGCGCGTGAGCTGCTCAAGCGCCTGTCGCCGCAGACCGGGATCGACCCGCAAGACCAGCTGCTCGTCAGCGCCGGTAAAGGCAAGGGCGCTTCGGTGCTGGAGTTGTTCCGCCACGGCCTGGCCTTGAGGACGGCGGCGATCTGGGTCGCGTTTTTCTGCTGCCTGTTGATGGTCTACGCCCTGAGTTCCTGGCTGCCCAAACTGATGGCGGGTGCCGGTTACAGCCTGGGATCGAGCCTGTCGTTCCTGCTGGCGCTGAATTTTGGCGGCATCGCCGGGGCGCTTGTCGGTGGCTGGCTGTGTGACCGGCTTAACCTGGTGAAGGTTGTGATCGGTTTCTTTATCGCCGCGCTGCTCTCCATCAGCCTGCTGGGTATCAAGAGCCCGATGCCGGTCCTGTACCTGCTGATCTTTTTTGCCGGCGCCACCACCATCGGCACGCAAATCCTGCTGTACGCCGGCGCCGCACAACTCTATGGCTTGAACATTCGAGCCACCGGCCTGGGCTGGGCTTCCGGTATCGGTCGTACCGGCGCCATCGTCGGCCCGCTGCTGGGCGGCGCGCTGATGGGGATTGAACTGCCGCTGCACCTGAACTTCATGGCCTTTGCCATCCCCGGGGCCATCGCCGTGCTGGCAATGACGGCGTATGCGCTGAATGAACGTCGGGGCCGGCAGGAGGTGATCGCCGCCCCGGCGCAGTAACTGTCGATAACAATAACTAAGAGCAACGACATGAACACACAACGTATCTGGCTATCCCTGTTGGGCGTGCCCCTTGCGGCGACGGCGGCCGAGGGCGGGTTTTTCGAGGACTCCACCGCCACCTTGCAGGCGCGCAACTATTACTTCAGCCGCGATTTCTCGGACATCGTCGGCGCCAACAAGCAATCAAAGGCAGAGGAGTGGGGCCAGGGTTTTATCCTGACCTATAAATCCGGCTACACCCCGGGACCCGTGGGCTTTGGCCTGGATGCCCTGGGCACCCTCGGCCTCAAGCTCGACAGCAGCCCGGACCGCACCAATACCGGCCTGCTCCCGGTCAAGGGCGACGGCAGCGCCCCGCATGATTACAGCCGTTTGGGCCTGACCTTCAAGGCCAGGTTTTCCAGGACCGAATTGAAGGTCGGCGAACTGCAACCAAACCTGCCGGTGCTGGCCTTCAGCGATATCCGCTTGCTGCCGCCGAGCTATCAGGGCGTGAGTGTCAGCTCCGGCGAAATCGCCGGCCTTGCGCTGCAGGCCGGGCACTTGACCACCACCCGCCTGCGCAACGAAGCCGGCGACGAGAAAATGATCGCCATGCTCGGCCATGTGCCGCAACGCGGCGCTGAAAGTGATGGGTTCAACTACGTCGGCGGCGACTACGCCTTCAACACCAACCGCACCAGCGTCAGCTACTGGCATGGCCAACTCAAGGACATCTACCGCCAGGACTTTGTCGGCCTCAAGCACAGCCAGCCAATGGGCGAGTGGACGGTCGGCGCCAACCTCGGCTACTACGATGCCCGGGAAGACGGCGACAAACTGCTCGGCAAGATCGACAACCAGGCGTTTTTCTCGCTGCTGTCGGCCAAGCATGGCGGCCATATCTTCTACGTCGGTTATCAAGCCATGTATGGCGACAGTGCCTTCCCGCGGGTCTTCGCCAACATCACGCCGCTGGGCAACGAAGTACCCACCTACGAGTTTGCCTACACCGACGAGCGCTCCTGGCAAGTGCGGTACGACTATGACTTCGTGGCGCTGGGCATTCCGGGGCTGACCACCACCGTGCGTTATATCACCGGTAACAACGTGACCACCGGCGCGGGTTATGAAGGCAAGGATCGCGAGCGCGACCTGGATATCGGCTATGTGGTGCAAAGCGGCACATTGAGTGGCCTGGGCATTCGGGTGCGCAATGTCATGGCCCGTTCAAACTACCGCAGCGACATCGACGAGAACCGGCTGATCCTCAGTTACACCTGGAAGCTGCTTTAAACCCCGCCCTGGCACGTGCCCATGACCTGGTAGTGGACGGTATGGCTGGCGCCCTGGCTGTCGAGATACACCATGGTCGCCGGTTCTACCTGGCAGCTGCCCGGCACGGGCGTGATTGAAACAACGTGTTGGATATCCAGCGCTTCATTGCTGCCGGCCGCCATGGCGCCGGCGGCGGTGAAAAACAGGAGCAGGCTGAGCCATTTGATATTCATGATGAGTTCCTCTGTGAGTAGGGTTCATTTTAGTGATTGCCGCAGCGGGATAAAGACAGGAACAGGTGAATGACTCGTACGTATCACGTAGCAATCGAGGGGCAATGTTGATGGATTTGCTCAATGGCATGCAGGTGTTTGCCCGGGTTGTCGACACTGGCAGCTTTGCCGCAGCGGCCGAGGCGCTGGACCTGTCCGGGGCACACGTATCACGGTTGATCTGCGAGCTGGAAAAACACCTGCAGACCCGCCTGTTGCAACGCACCACCCGGCGCCTGGGCCTTACCGATTCGGGCGAGCGCTTTCTGTTGCGCTGTCGCGACATTCTTGAAGACGTCAGGGAGGCCACGGCAGAAGCCAGCGGCGCGCACCTCAACCCGCGCGGGCGATTGCGGGTGCATTGCATGAGCGGGTTGGGGGTGCTGATCACGCCGCTGATTGCCCGCTACAGCGAGCAATACCCGGACGTGTCCATCGAGTTGACCCTGTCCCAGCACAACCCGGACCCGCTTGAAGAGGGTCACGACGTGGTGATCTCCATCGCCCATTCGTTGCCGGATTCGGCGCTGGTCAGCCAGACGATCGGGCAGTTGTTCAGTGTGCCCTGTGCGGCACCGGGGTATCTGGCCCGGTACGGCGTGCCCGAGCATCCGCAGCAGTTGATGCAGCATCGACGGTTGCATCTGCAGGATTTCCAGGAGGATGCGTGGTTGTTCAAGGGGCAAGAGGGCGAGATTGCGATTTCGCCGGGTGACACCTTCAGGACCAATGTCGCGGATGCGATGGTCAAGGCGACGCAGGAAGGAATGGGCATCAGCTTGTTGCCGTTCTTCAGCGCCAACCCGGCGCTGCGCGAGGGCTCGTTGGTGCGGCTGTTGCCCGGATATCGGCTACGGGAGCGGAGCATTTTCGCGGTGTATCCATCAAGGCGCTTTCTGGATGCCAAGGTGCGGACGTGGGTCGGGTTTTTGCAGGCGCGATTGCCGGGGTTGTTGGCGGAGCAGTTGGCAGTGATTGAGGCACCTTGAGGCTAGCGCGTTGCCGTACGGCGAATGTAACGCGCCGGCGACGAGCCCAGTGTCTTGCGAAACATGCTGATGAACGAACTGACCGACTCGTACCCCAGCGCCTCGGCGGTTCGTTGCACCGACTCGCCCTCGGCCAGGCTCTGCAAGGCCACGATGATTTGCCATTGTTTGCGCCATTGGCCAAAAGTCAGGCCTGTTTCGCTCTTGACCAGGCGGGCCAGGGAGCGCTCGCTCATGGCCACCTGGCGTGCCCACTGGGCCATGGTGCAACGGTTTGACGGGGCCTGGGCCAGGCCGCGGGCGATGAAGCGCAACTGCGTAGCAGCGGGGAGCGGCAGGTACAACTGCTCCGAAGGAGCCAGTTCCAGTTGTTCAAGGAGCACGCTCGCCACGCGCGAATTGGCAGAGGCAGGCGGATAATCCTGGGGCTGGGCGCTCAGGTGCAGGATCAACGCCAGGACCAGCGGCGAAAGCACCAGCGTGCAGCATTTCTCCGGTAGCGCGGCGGCGCCGGGCTCGACAAACAGATAGCCGATCCTGCCGTTGGCGGTCACCCGGTTGCTGTGGGCGATACCGCCCGGAATCCACACGCCGAAGCCCGACGGCACCATCCACACGCCATCCTCTACGGTACACACGATACCGCCGTGATATGCCACCACCAGTTGGCCTTTGCGGTGGCTGTGCACGGGGAATTCGGTGTCGTTGCGCTGGCTGCCGAGCATCAACGCGACGGCGGGCTGATCAAAACTGTCCAGTTCGAATTGATCAACGCCCTGGAGCTTCATCTCGCCCATGTTGCACCGCCTCGATTGTCTGAAATTGATTATATCCTGGCAGCATACTCAATATCGGCACGACCTTGCAGTCCCTACCATCTTCATCAAGGCGATCAAGGTGATTGCCGACTGCGAGATTCAACCGATGCTCAGCGAAATCACGATTGCCCACCTCTACATTCCTCCGTTCTTGCTCTACGTCGGCGTTGCAGCCCTGGTGTACGGGCTACTGGAGCGGGCCCTGCGGCGCTGGCTGGATTGGGCCTGGCACCCCAGCCTGGCGCGTTTCTTTGTGTCGCTGATCGTGCTCTCGACCTTGGTTCTGAGCTTTTGAGGGCAGCGCGATGATCATCAAACACATCCTCAAGACCCTCGTCACCCTGGTGCTCGGGCTGGCCGCATTGCTGTTCTGCACGCAACTGTGGCGTGCCTATGAGTTGGCCCCCTGGACGCGGGACGGGCGTGTCAGCGCGCAAGTTATCCGTATTGCCCCCGAGGTGTCCGGCCAGGTCGAACACCTGCTGGTGGGTGACAACCAGTGGGTCGCCAAGGGCGCGTTGCTGTACCAGATCGATCGCAGCAGCTACTTGCTTGCCCAGCAACAGCGCACGGCCGAGCTTGCCGAGGCGCGCAGTGTTTTCGAGCAGCGCAGTGCACAGCTCAAACGCCGCAACCAGCTCGGCGATGCGATTGCGCGGGAGGAAGCCGACAACGCAGCCCGGGACCTGGCGGTAGCCAGGGCGCGCCTGGATGCGGCCCGCAGCCAACTGGCCCATGCGCGGCTGGATCTGGACCGCACGACGATTCGTTCGCCGGTCGACGGCTATGTGACCCAGTTGCGGCTGCAGCCGGGTGACTACGCGGCAGCGGGCGAGACCAATATCTTTGTGGTCGATAGCCATAGCTTCTGGGTCACCGGTTACTTCGAGGAGACCAAGCTGGCCGGTGTTCGGGTGGGGGCTGCGACGTCCATCAAGCTGATGGGTTTTTCACCGCTGCTCGAAGGGCATGTGGCGAGCATTGGTCGGGGCATTGCCGACGGTAACGAGCTGCGCAGTAACAGTGGTTTGCCCCAGGTGGCGCCTACGTTCAGCTGGATACGCCTGGCCCAGCGCGTGCCCGTGCGGATTGAACTGGACAAGGTGCCGCCCGGTGTGGAGCTGGCGGCGGGGATGACCGCCAGCATCGAGGTTGCCGAGGAGGGCACGGCGCCGCGCTGGAGGCTGGTGCAATGGCTTCAGGCGTTCATGTGATGCTCCGTGCACTGCGCATGCTGGGGGCATGGGAAGCTGCTACCTCGGGCTATGTGCTGCGTAGTCTTTTGGCGGCCTCATTGGCCCTGTGGCTGGGGTTCCAATTACACCTGGATTCGCCGTTCTCGGCCGCCTCAACCGTGTTGTTGCTGATCCATCCGCTGCAGGGGGCAGTGGTTGGCAAGGGCTTCCACCGGGCACTGGGCACCCTGGTGGGGTTGGCTGTGGCATTGGTCCTGACCAGCCTGTTCGCCCAGCAAATGCTGCTGTTTATCCTCGGGATTGGGGTATGGCTGGGCCTTTGTGTCGGCGCCATGACCGTGCTTCGGCACTACCAGGCCACGGCGGCGGTGGTCGCCGGCTACACCGTGTGCCTGGCCCTGGGGCCCGCCATCGTCGCGCCGCAGCAAGGTTTCGAACATATCGTCGGACGGGGCACGGCCGTTGTTCTGGGGGTGTTGAGCCTGAGCCTGGTGGCCACATTATTCAGCCGCAAGACCGTCGAGCGCACACTGACCATGGCACTTCGCGACGTCTCGTCGCGCACCCTGCGGTTATTGGCCGTGCGGTTTGACGGCGGGCCGGCGCGTGCGCAGGACCCGCTGGCCATCGATATCAGCAAAGTGGACGACCTTCTCGGGATTGGTCGGGGCGAGTCGGTGCTGATCCGCGCCAGGCTGGCGACCCTGCAGGCAGGACTTGCGTATCTGCATGCCGTGGTGCTCGACGAATGTGCGATACCTTCGCACGCTGGAATCGGCGCACAGTTGCGCCAGCTGGCTGAAGCCATGCCCGGGTTTTGCGTGGCGGCCGATCGTGTCCGGGAGCTGCAAGCCAGCCTTGAATCAGGCGCGAGCCAGCGGCGTCTGAATGAACCATTGGCCGAACTGGCCAGCGCCTTGTCGAGTTTTGCCTGCCTTGAGCGCGCGCCCCTGCCGCCGGCCCGCGCCGTGGGGTTTCACCGACACTACGGCGCTGCACTGCGTAACGGTGTGCGAGCGTTGCTGGCCACGCTGGCGACCGGTGCTGTCTGGTACCTCACCGGCTGGGACCAGGGGCCAACCTTGCTGGCCGTACTGGGTCCGTTCTGCACCTTGTTGGCCACCAGCGCGGCGCCCGAGCAAGGCATTGCGAGCCTTGCCAGGGGAACCTTCTACGCAATCCTGGCAGCGGCGGGGTGCAAGTTCCTGCTGTTGCCGCACATCAGCGGGTTCGGGTTGCTCACGGTGGTGCTGGTTGCGTTCTGGGCGGTCGGGATTCATGCCACGACCCGGCCGCGCCATGCCCTGCAAGGCGTCGCCTACCTGATTACGTTCAATACCCTGGTCGGCACCGCCGGGACCGCCCAATACGACTTCGCTGACTTCGCGAATCAAGCCCTGGCCTGGATGGTGACGCTTGCTATCTGCCTGCTGGCCTTCCAGTTGCTGCCGGGGAAACCCGCCAGCCACGCCGACGTCCTGAGGACCGCGCTGCACAAGGACACACGCCGGTTACTGCGTCACGGGCACCGCATGGATCTTCTGAAGTGGCAGGCCACGCAACAGCACCGGATGGTTGCCCTGCAAGCGCTGTCGGGCGCCGATGAGGCCGGTGCCGTCTCGCTTCAACTGGGTCGACAGTTAAGGTTGCTGCACCGCAAGACACGCGACCTGAAGCCTGATTCATCAATCGCCAGGTGTGTGCAAGCGGGCGACCGGCGTATTGCCAGATATGCCTTCGATTCAGCGATCAGCGCGGCCCAGGCCCGGCGTACGTCGAGATCACTGATCCGCCTTGGTGCCCGCGACCTGGCTGCTTGTTACCGGGATTTGGCGGGGTTGCTCGACCAATACCAGCGTGCCGATATCCGAACCCGTTTCAGCTAAAACAACGAAGGTGAGATGAAATGAAGCAACTCCTTATCTGGACGCTTTTCGGGATGATTGTGTCTGTGCCAATGGCGGTGCAGGCATCGGACGGGGCTGAGGCGCTGGCCCGCTGGCAACAGCAATTCAAACAAGAGCAAAAAAAGCTCGCTGAGCACCGGGCGGCTGGCCGCGATTCAAGGCCCAAGGCCGATCGCCAGCGATGAGCCGGTTCCCGGGGAATTGCAATCTATTCGGAGCGAAGTGACGAGTTCGGTGTGATGCCCGGCGGTGCTGTTGCTTTATAGGCTGTCCGGGTCGCCGAAGAACATCTGAATCCGCGACCTTAACCACCGTTCCCCCGGATCATTGTCCTGTGACCCACGCCACGCCATGTGCAATTCAAATGTGCGCACCGGCAGTGGCGGCTCCTCAGCCCGCAAGCCACCCGCTGAAGTCAACGCTTCAGCGGCATAGTCCGGCACGGTCGCGACAATATCGGTGCCCGCCAGCAATGTCCCCAGCCCATTGAACTGCGGCACAGCCAGCACGACATGGCGCTTGCGGCCCAGTTTTTCCAGTTCTTCATCCAGAAACCCGCTCAAATCCCCGGCGAATGACACCAGGGCATGGGGCCGCGCGCAGAAGTCATCCAGGCTCATGGAGCCCGGCATGCTGTCGGCCCGCAACAGCATCGGCTTGCTGCGGCGCAGGACTTTGCGTTTGGCGTTGGCCGGCAAATCGGTGGTGTAGCTCACGCCGATGGAGATTTCGCCGGAGGCCAGCAGGCCGGGCATCAGGATGTAGTTGACGCGGCGCACTACCAGCACGATGCCGGGGGCTTCGGCCCGCAGGCGCTTGAGCAGCAGCGGCAGCAGGGCGAATTCGACGTCGTCCGACAGGCCGATGCGGAATACCGCGGTGCTGGTGGCCGGGTCGAATTCGGAGGCGCGGCTGACGGCCGTGGAAATCGAGTCCAGGGCCGGGGAGAGCAGGGCGAAGATTTCTACCGCACGGGCCGAGGGCTCCATGCTGCGTCCGGTACGCACGAACAACGGGTCGTCGAACAGGCCGCGCAGGCGTGACAGGGCTGCGCTGATGGCCGGCTGGCCAAGGAACAGTTTCTCGGCAGCGCGGGTCACACTGCGCTCATGCATCAAGGTTTCGAATACGATCAACAGGTTGAGGTCGACACGACGCAGGTCGTTACGGTTCATCTTGTGTCCCAGGCGGCGTCAGTAAACTTGACGGGAGCGGTCATATAAGAACAATGACCGGCATGAATCTTACGGGGAAAGGCTGGTACTCTGCACCGGCTAATTCAGTTTTCCTACATGGCTTGGCACCTTTTCCGTATGTGCGGAATCAATGACAGGCATGTCGACTATTAACGGCGACCGGTGGTCTTGCCCCGAAAGCCCAGATAGAGTTCATGGCAATAGAGGTTACTTTGACGAGGTTTGCGATGTCCCGCACGATCCGTTTTCACAAGTTTGGTCCGGCCGAGGTGCTCAAATGCGAAGAGCATGCAGCCGCTAAGCCCGCACCGGGCGAAGTGCAGGTGCGCGTCGAGGCGATTGGCATCAGCTGGTACGACATTCTGTGGCGCCAGAACCTGGCGTCGTCCCATGCCCGCTTGCCTTCCGGCCTTGGCCATGAAATGGCCGGCGTGGTTGTGGCCGTTGGCGAGGGTGTCGACGACCTGGCGGTGGGTGACAAGGTCGCCAGCTTCCCGGCCGAGAGCCCGAATGACTACCCGGTGTACGGCGAACAGATCGTCCTGCCGCGCTCGGCCCTGACCCGCTACCCGGATGTCCTGAGCCCGATCGAAGCCAGCGTGCACTACACGCCGTTGCTGATTGCCTACTTTGCGTACATGGACCTGGCGCGGGTCAAACCCGGGCAATTCGCCCTGGTAACGGACGCCAGCCACTGTGCCGGCCCATCGTTTGTGCAGCTGGGCAAAGCCCTGGGGGTGCGGGTGATTGCCGCCACCAAGACCAGTGATGAGCGCGAATACCTGCTGTCCCTCGGGGCCGAGAAGGTCATCGTCACCGAAGAGCAGGACCTGCTGATGCAAGTCAACAAGTTCACCGACAACCGCGGCGTAGACGTGGTGTTCGATGGCTTGGGTGGCCCGCAGATGTCGTTGCTGGGTGATGTGCTGGCGCCGCGTGGCAGCCTGGTGCTGTACGGCCTGCAAGGTGGCAACCAGACGCCATTCCCGGCCTGCGCGGCGTTCCAGAAGAACATTCAGTTCTTTGTGCACTGCATCGGCAACTTCACCGGCAAACCGGAACTGGGCATCATCCAGGACCAGGTGGCCTTGCAGCGAGCCCTGCGTGACATCAACCAACTGACCGCCGACAAGGTGCTGGTACCGCTGAAAACCACGGTATTTCCGTTCAGCCAGTTCGTTGAAGCGCACCGCTATATGGACGAATGTCCGTGCCGTGAACGGGTTGCCTTGCAGGTAGAAACTGTTTGATCTGTGGGAATATTCTCAAGCGAGTATTCCTGCCCCCGGGCGCATGGGGCAAATGCGCCATTTGACAGGACTTAACCTGCCCACCGCTTGAATCGGGATTTCAGCACTTCAGCCCGATAAACCAGATGTATGCCCCTGACGCCGCCCTGAATCCCAGCGCGGCGTTGTCGTGTCTGCACACTCGATACTCCATGCAAGCCCCCATCTGAACCGGTTTTAGCCGGCGTTCTGTATCTGTTAATCATTATTCAAGTGCCGATAATTGCCCCGTCACTTTTATCTCAAGGATTGAGCAATGATTGAATATATGAAATCACCCCGTACATCCGTCAAGCCCAATAATGTTTCCCATGGCTGTTTTGCCGGAACATCAATATTGAAGTGGGTTATGTCGGATGCTTCTCTAGTTTGTAAGTTAAAGCAGCGTAGGAAGTTGTCAGAGCGTTCCTAAGACTTTCGGTTTGGGCTGCGTGCCCCTTGGCTTGGCGCCTTTTCGGGACTGGAAGCCCCCAAAGGCAGGCTTGGCAGGTAGGGCCCGGTGCTAATCTCCATTGAATGTCACATGTTGTAACGCCCCTACAGAAACAACAGGTCAGGCAAATGCCGTCAACGATTGCCCGAAACTGATATTTCAACTCAGGTAGTAGAACTATGAGCGCTATTCACGAACAAGCCATGAACTATGTCTATCAACAAGTATTGCAACGCTTGATAGGGCATTTCTCTCGAACAGAACGTACCTCGCTCCAGTTATTGATTCAACGAATCGTGGTAGCGGCAGGCGGCATGGAGCGGATCGGTGAATACAAGGTGCTGGTCGCTCACGGCGCAGGCGCCGGCAGCAGCTATGTCCTGGCGTTGTTGCGCGCAGCCCAGCTGACGCTTGCAGGCCGGGCGCCGCGGACGTTTCAACTGCGGGTCGCGACCTTGCGCCATGCCGGCATGTCGCAAAATGCCCTGGACACGCTGCATCGCGGCTACAGCGCGCTGTTCCTGCATGACGATGCGCGTGTCGAATTGCTGATGGTCGAGAATCAGGAAGTCTTGCCGTTCAACCACCTGCGGCCGGCCTCCAGTGCGGCGCGCGACACCAGCCGGCGCAATATGCTGATGGTGGGGCACCTGACTTCGGGAGATCTTCGCCAAACCCTGTGCAACGACGCCTACCTGGCCCTCGGTGACTTTTACCAGCGCGTCACCACATGCAATGGGGGCGTGCACGCGCTGGTCAGCGGTGACTCCGCGCGCAAGCAGCGGGAGTACCTGGCGTGGCTGAAGAAGGCCGCGCTGGCGAGCGGTGCAGAGATCCCGCCGCGCCAGCCCCTGGTGCTCAGCGGGCTGTTCGCGCGCATGGACGAGTGGAGCAACGCCTATTACTGCGACCTTTACGGCGAGCGCTACGCCGTTGCCGATAAGTCCGACACGGACAACCATCGCCACTTGGCCTATATCGGCGCTGCCGACCTTAAGGACGCGGCCGAATACACCTCCGGGCCGCTGTTGCGTCAGTTCATGGGCTATGAACCGGACGAGTTTGGCTTTCATTTCAGCCACGCGAGCTATGCGAACCCGTTGCTGATGGCCCATCTGCGGGGCCTGCAGGCCGAGTGCCTGCGGGAACTGGATTACGAGGAGGGCGCACAGGGCTTCATGCAGCAGGCCGCGCTGTTCATGCGGCGCAAGCAGATTCCCGAACACCTGATTGCCCAGGCAGCGACCCAGGATGGCCGAGCGCTGGCGGCCGACTACGCGCAGGCGATGTTCCGATTGGATGAAAGCCAACTGAACTGCCTGATGTTTTCGCCGTTTATCCGTCACGGCGAGCGCCTCGAAAGCTTTTTGCGCCAATGCCACCCCGGCATGCTGGTGGCACTTCCCGAGCTGCACAAGGCGCTGCAAGGCAAGCCGGTGGCCGAGATGCTGGTGCAATGGGCCATCGACATCAGCGGGTTGCCGATCGACCTGCTGCAACATCTCTATCGCAAGCGGCCAGCCACCGGCGTGCCGGGCATGGCCGAGACGCCACAGCAAGATGCGCCCGCCCTGGCAGCCTACCAACTGGCGGGGCGTTAAGCGGGTGGCGGCGGGTGACCAGCGATGAACCTCAGGGACGACCGGCAAACCGACTTCGCCTACCAGGCGGTGTATCGCTACATGATCAACCTCATCGGCGAGGTGGGCACGGATGCCCGGGTAAAACTGCCATCATTGCGGCAGCTGGCGGAGCGCCTGAATGTGTCGATCTCGACCATTCAATACGCTTATTCGTTGCTCGAGAAGGAGGGCCGGGTGTACTCGGTGCCCAAGTCGGGCTACTACGCCTGGCCGGTGTTGAATAGACCGCCAGGCAGCAGCGGTGGCGACCTGCTGGAGCGCCTCTATGCCAGTGCGCGACGTCCGGGAATGCGCGTGCTCAGCGCCGATGAGCCGGCACTTGCGGCGTCACTGGACGCAGCGCTGTTGCTGCTCGAGCGCGAACTGTTGCGGCATTACCCGCATCATCTGCAGCCATGGTCGCAGCCCTGTGGCGTGTGGGAACTGCGGGCGACGCTCGCGGCGCGCTATACCTCGTCGCCGACCCGTTGCTGGCAGGCGGACGAGGTATACATCGGCGCCGACTTGCGCGGGGTACTGGAAATCCTGATCGAGGTGCTGGGTCTCAAGGGCGCTGCGATCATCGTCGAATCACCGTGTGACTGGCTGATCCTGCGGTTGTTGCAGGGGGCAGGCGTGAGGGTTCTCGAATTGCCATTCACGGCGGACGACGGCCTGGACCTGGCGTTGTTCGAGCACTTGCTCAGCACCGAGCCGGTGCAGCTGGCGTTGCTGTCATCCGGTGTCAGCCTGCCGTCCGGCGTAGTCCTGTCCACCCATGACCGCCTGCAGCTAGTGCGATTGCTGGACCAGCATGGCTGTTGGTTGTTAGAAAATGACAGCCATGGTGACCTCGGCTTCGGGCAGCCAATCACCGCGTTACGGGACCTGGCCAATCCCGAGCGGCTGATGGTGTTTTCCACGTTCGAGAAGATGCTCGGGCCGGAAGCGCCGTTTGGCTATTTGCTGTCGCGCCACCTCAGCGGCGAGCTGCAGCGCCAGTTCCTGTTGCGCGCATTCCGGTTGTCCTCTATCCGCCAGCGCGCGATTGCGCGGCTCTATCAAAGCGGGCGCATAGACCAGCATCTGCGGGAGTTGCGCCCGCAACTCAAAGAGCAGGCCCGGCTCATGGGCCTGCGGCTGGACACGCATCTGGGCAACCAGGTGAGCTACCGAATGCCTGCCGCTGGCGCGACCTTCTGGTTGCGCTCAGAGGCCCCGGTGGATATGCGCCAGGTGTTCCAGCGCCTGCTCACCCGGCAGGTGGTGATTGCGCCGGGGGAGTTGTTCAGCCTCAGTGGCCTGCACTGCCAGCATCTGCGGCTGAGTCATGCCGTTGACGGCGCCCATAACCTGGAGAATGCCCTGGGTGAGCTGGCTCTGGCGCTCAGGCAGGCACAGACCGGCACTGAATGAAATTTCGCTGATTGCTGTAGGATTTATAACGTCGCGGAGCAGTCCAAGTCCCAGTAAACTGCACTTTTTTCCGAATCCTTCTCTTTCCGAGGTTTATGCATGACTCTCAGTCCTTTTGCGGGCAAGCCGGCACCAGCTCAATTGCTGGTAGACATCCCGCGACTGGTAACGGCCTATTACACCGGCCAGCCTGATGCAGCGATCTCCACCCAGCGCGTCGCCTTTGGTACCTCCGGACACCGCGGCAGCTCGTTCGACCTGAGCTTCAATGAATGGCATGTGCTTGCCATCAGCCAGGCCATTTGCCTGTACCGTGAAGCCCAGGGCATCAACGGCCCGCTGTTTGTCGGCCTCGACACCCACGCGTTGTCCACCCCGGCCGGCGCCAGTGCGCTGGAAGTGCTGGCCGCCAATGGCGTGCACGTGATGCTCGCCGAAGGCGATGAGTACACCCCGACACCGGCGATTTCCCACGCCATCATTTGCTACAACCGCGGCCGCACCAGTGGTTTGGCCGACGGCATCGTGATCACGCCGTCCCACAACCCGCCACAAAGCGGCGGCTACAAGTACAACCCGCCCAACGGCGGCCCGGCCGACACCCACATCACCAAGTGGATCGAAGCCAAGGCTAACGAACTGCTGGCCAATAAGCTGGCCGGGGTCAAGCGCATCACCCATGCCCAGGCGCTGAAGGCCGACACCACTCATCGCCACGACTACCTCAACACCTACGTGGCCGACCTGGTCAACGTCATCGACTTCGATGCCATCCGCAACGCTGGCTTGCGCCTGGGCGTCGATCCGCTGGGTGGAGCAGGGGTGCGCTACTGGTCGGCCATCGCCGAGCATCACCGCCTGAACCTCGACGTGGTGAACACCGAAGTGGATTCGACCTTCCGCTTCATGAGCGTCGACTGGGACGGCCAGATCCGCATGGACCCGTCCTCCAGCTACGCCATGCAGGGGTTGATCGGCCTCAAGGACCGTTATGACGTGGCCTTCGCCTGCGACCCGGACCACGACCGCCATGGCATCGTGACGCCGTCCGGTGGCTTGCTGGCGCCGAACAACTACCTGGCCGTGTCCATCGACTACCTGTTCCAGAACCGCCCCGAGTGGCGCGCTGATGCTGCGGTGGGCAAGACCGTGGTCAGCAGTGGCTTGATTGATCGCGTGGCCAAGCGCATTGGCCGTCGCCTGTACGAAGTGCCGGTGGGCTTCAAGTGGTTTGCCGATGGCCTGTTCGACGGTTCGCTGGGTTTTGGTGGCGAAGAAAGTGCCGGCGCCTCGTTCCTGCGCAAGGACGGCAGCGTGTGGAGCACTGACAAGGACGGTTTGATCCCGGCGCTGCTGGCGGCGGAAATGACCTCGCGCAAAGGCCAGGACCCAAGCCAGATTTATCGCGGGCTGACCGATGCACTGGGTGAGCCGTTCGCCATTCGGGTGGATGCCAAGGCGACTCCGGCGCAGAAGGCCTTGCTGGGCAAGCTGTCGCCAGACCAGGTGACGTCCACGCAGTTGGCCGGGGAAAGCATCCAGCAGATCCTCAGCCACGCGCCGGGCAATGACCAGGCGATCGGCGGGCTGAAAGTCATGACTGAAAACGGCTGGTTCGCCGCACGGCCATCGGGCACCGAGGACATCTACAAGATCTACGCCGAGAGCTTTATCGGCGAAGATCACCTCAAGCAACTGGTGGAAGAGGCCCAGGTGTTGGTAGACGGGGCGATCTCGGCTAACTGATACCCAACCTATGACTGATTAACCTGTGGCGAGGGAGCTTGCTCCCGCCGGACTGCGCAGCAGTCCCATTTTTGGGGGCGCTTCGCACCCCAGCGGGAGCAAGCTCCCTTGCCACATTCAAGCTCGGTCAGGCGAGGTCGACCAACACGATCTCGCTGTCCTCAACCGCTGTCACCCGCAGTACCTGCTCATCCTCAACCGCCACACCGTCTCGAGCTTGTGCACGCAAGCCATTGACTTCAATCACCCCGGTGGCCGGTACCAGGTACGCCCGGCGTCCGTTGTCCAGCCGATACTCGGCACTTTCACCGGCTTTCAGATTCGCCGCTACCAAGCGTGCATCGGCCCGAATCCGCAGGCTTTCGCTGTCTCCGGCCTTGCCACTGGCCAGGGTCACAAACCCTTCGCGGTCACCCTTCGGAAACGGCTTAGCGCCCCACGACGGCGGCAAACCGGCCTCATTGGGAATGATCCAGATCTGGAAAATCTTGGTCGGCGTAGCTTCCAGGTTGTACTCGCTGTGGGCGATCCCGGTGCCGGCGCTCATTACCTGGACGTCGCCGGCCTCGGTGCGGCCCTGGTTGCCCAGGTTGTCGGCATGGCTGATGGCGCCCTCACGCACATAGGTGATGATTTCCATGTCCCGGTGCGGGTGCTGCGGGAAGCCGGTGCCCGGTGCGATGAGGTCATCGTTCCACACCCGCAGGTTGCCCCAGTGCATGCGCTTGGGGTCATGGTATTCGGCAAACGAAAAGTGGTGGTGAGCGTCCAGCCAACCGTGATTGGCGCCGCCCAGGGTGTTGAAAGGTCGAAGTTCAAGCATGATCGTCTCCTGTGGATGGGAGCTATCATCCAGCAGCGCCAGATCGATAAAAAGCGTAAAAAATGCTGGATTCCTATCGAATGCTTCGATGCCGATGCTCAGGACTTGTCTTCACTTCATCGCCTAACTGCATGAGCGCAAAGCAATTGGCTGGAACTGTGGGGCATTTGCGGCGACCATAGGGCTCTTGTCCGAGTTAAAGCATCGCAGGAGTCCGCGTGCCGCAACACACCCCCGATCTGCCTCCCGAACTGCGGCCACTGGCCGAAATGCCCCTGTTGAAACGGCTCGCCGCCCGATTATTCGGTCACGGCCTGACGCGCCTGCGGGCACAGCACCGTTTCTCATGGCTGCATGGCCAGGCCGACGGCTTTCGCAGTGGCCACACGGCCGGCGTGGAGTATGGCTATAAGGAAGGCAAGGCGGATGGTATCGAAGAAGGCCGCCAGGTCCTGCTGATTCGTGACTTCCGGCCGGATGAGCACACTGCGCCGGGTGTTGACGACAATCTGTTCGATGATTGGCGCCTGCCGCTGACCGCCGAGTTGAAAAAACGCATCAAGGCTGATGTGGCGCGCCTGCTGCCGGCCCATGCCCAGCCGAGTGCGGCGCAATGGAAGATGATTTTCAGCGATACGCCGTCCACCTCGGTGATCGCCGGCGCCGGCGCGGGTAAATCCACCTCGCTGGTGCTGCGTATCCTGCTGCTGACCCATTACCTGGGCTTCGAGCTGAGCTCGATGACGGTGGTGACCTTCACCCGTGAGTCGCGCAAGGACTTCATCAACAAGCTCATGGAAATTCTCGCCTTGTGGGGCCAACCCCTTGGTATGAAAGACGCGCAAGCGGTGGTGCGGACCTTTCACTCACGCATCCTGCCAATGGTGCGCAGCCTGCCGGGCCTTGAGCGGCTGCAGGCGTTCGAGAACCTCAATGCGCGGACCGAAGCGGGCTTTGATGAGGCCGACAGCAACCCCTTCGAATTGCGGATCAACGACGCCCAGCGCCAGCAACTGAATGCCTGCTATCACCGGCTGCATGGCCGCCATGAACGCTTCCGCGAACTGATCGCCCCGCTGGCGCGCCATGCCCTGCAACTCAAGGAGCTGGAGCGCGATCACCCGGACGTGCAAAAACGCGTGGCGGTGACCGAACTGGCGGCCAAGCGCGATGAAGAACTCTGCGATGTGATCGAAGACCTGTGGTTTCGTGCCGGCGCCTGGCCGATCAAGGGCATCGAGCCCAATCGCCAGACGTTCGATATCAACGGCGCGAAGTTTCACTGCCATGGCTACATTGCCGAACTGGATGCCTGGGTCGTACTGGGCTTCGACCCGCGGGAAAATGCCCAGGTCAGTCGACCCGGGTCCAAGCTGTCAGTACGTGCCGAATGGGCGGTAAAGCGAACCCTGTTTCAAGCTTTCTGCCGTAAACCATTGATATGGCTAGAAAGCTACGAGTCTTCCAAGCGGCTTTTAAGCAGCCTGGCAGGTGACGCAACAACGGGCCCGGGCTTCGATTACAAGGTCAAGGGCGAGCTGGGTTCGGCACCGTTGCTGGACAGCTTTGTTGCCGCCGCCGGGTTCATCGAGAACCTCGGGCTGGATGTGCCCACCGCCGTGGGCAAGATGAGTTTTGCCAAGGATGATCCAGACCGTTTTTACTTCGAGGCACTGAGCATTTTCTGGAAGGCCCTCGAAGATCACTTGCTGGACCAGTCGCCACCGGTCATGACCTACAACCGGATGTTCTCGCTGTTTGGCGAAAACACCCCGGAGAACCTGAAGTTGCTCAGCGACCCGCTGCTACGGCCGATGTCGCACCTGATGATCGACGAATTCCAGGACGTATCGCCGCAGATCGTCTCGTGGATCCGGGCCAGCCTGCGGGAGATCCGCAGCCGTG
The DNA here is from genome assembly GCF_013385565.1 of Pseudomonas sp. E6002. Classification (NCBI taxonomy): domain Bacteria; kingdom Pseudomonadati; phylum Pseudomonadota; class Gammaproteobacteria; order Pseudomonadales; family Pseudomonadaceae; genus Pseudomonas; species Pseudomonas sp. E6002. The sequence continues at coordinate 44,731 of NZ_JACAPT010000038.1, forward strand.
GGCCGGCCATGCACGTGGGGCGTGGGGCCCAGCGCTCTTCGCTGTTGTGCGTGGGCGATGACTGGCAGTCGATCTATGGCTGGCGTGGCAGTTCGCCCAAGTATTTCATGGAGTTCAACAAGGAGTTCCCGTCACCCACGACCACCCGGGTGATGCTGGGCGAGAACTACCGCAGCCATCAGCACGTGATCGATGCTGCCGAGCACATTGTGCGGGCGGCCCCGGCCATCAGCGGCAAGAAAGCCAAGGCCAGTGGAACCGCGAAGGAGTTGGTGCCGGTCACGGTGCGTGACCGTGACGATGCGGCGCTGGGCCAACAACTGCTGGCGCACTATCAAAAGGGTGACTCGGTGTTAATGCTGTATCGAAAAAGCAGCGATAAGTCATTGATGCAAGAGCATATTCAGTCGGTAGTTAATGTGGATTCTAGTTTGTCGTACGGCAGCCGCCGGCTCAAGCAACTGACTTATCACAGCGCCAAGGGCTTGCAGGCGGATGCGGTATTCCTGCTGGGCGACTGCCAGCACTTGACCAGTTCGCCGTACAAGAACCAGGTCTACCGCATGGCAGGACTGGGCAAGGACGGCGATACCGAAGCTTACGACAGCGCGCAGAAAGACGAAGTGCTGCGCCTGGCCTACGTGGGCATTACCCGGGCGGTGAGCCATTGCTATTGGTATGTCGACGGCCAGGATGGCCAAGGGGTGAACGTGCCAAAGGCTTCGGACCGGGTTGCCGGGGACAAACCGTTTTTTGACGACCAGCGCATCAGCAAATCATAAGGGGTGACGTTGAATCCTGTGGCGAGGGAGCTTGCTGTGGCGAGGGAGCTTGCTCCCGCTGGAGTGCGCAGCGCTCCCAGGATTTTGGGGCTGCTACGCAACCCAGCGGGAGCAAGCTCCCTCGCCACAGGATACCTGCGTTGCCAGATCAAGCCCGCAGCGACAGCGGCGGCACAAACGACTCCAGTTCATCCTCAACCGCCTCGATGATCCGTTCCACGTCCGCAGCGTTCATCACCGTGGCGCAAGGGATACCGGCAATTGCAATCAGGGTTTCCCCGCTGGCGCGGTCGAACAGGCGTGCGATCATACTGCCGGGAGCATCCATGCTCGCCTCAAAGCCCATGGGATGAAAGTGCCAGCGCATCAACTGGCAGGCGTTGGGGAATGTCACTTTGTTCATGTTGCCCACCTTGTTCATTGAGCGCTTCCTTTAGCTCGCTGCAGGGGCGCCATGACCGTCACTGGTCCTGGCCGTCGTGAGCACTAAAAATAGCATTCGTTCGCATCGGGCATGGGAGTTTTTTCGTCCCGTCCGGCAGTTGTTTTCAATAACGTTGATATGGGTCACGTGCTGCGTGGTATTAAGCGAAAGGCCATTAGTCGGAAATATCAAATGGCCGTTGAGCGGGTACGGGCAGTTGGGCAAGCTGCCTCTTTTTTCAGCGGCGTAGAGCGCTCAATGCAAGACATCATTCCGGATGACTCCCAGAAAACCCAAGCTACGGCCAAGCTGGTACTGCGTCACCATCTGTGCTGGCGGGATCGGGACCTGGATGGAGTGATGTCGTACTACCATCCGGACATCCAGTACCACGATTTCTTCCAGAACCGCGTGGTGGGTGCCGGCGAGCTGCGCGAATACCTGCAAGCCAGCATGCCCCGTGGCGCCGACGAAGCGATCGAACACACCGACCGCATCCGCGCCGACGGCGACACCGCGTTCATCCAATACCGCATCACCTTGCGTGGCGGCCAGGGCCTGGTGTCGTTTCGCACCAGCGAAGCGATTACCGTGCGCGATGGCTTGATCTGGCGGGTCAACGAGTACGCCTCCCTGGTCCACGAGCAGTCTGCCAGCCGCCGCGAGACCACACGCCCGACCGTCAGCCGCCTGGGCCTGTCGCCGCAGCAACTGAGCTACATGGCCAACGACCTGCAACAGTACTTCGAGCGCCAGCAACCCTATCTGGACCCCGAACTGGACCTGCAACGGGTGGCGAAGGAGTGCGGGTACAGCCGCAACCAGATTTCCTACCTGTTGAACCAGGTGCTGGGGCAAAGTTTTTATCGCTACGTCAACCAGGCACGCCTCCAGCATTTGCTGGCTGCACTGGAAATGGCCGCGCCGCCGATCCGCATCGACGAACTGGCGTTTGACGCCGGCTTCAATTCGACGTCGGCGTTCTACAGCAGCTTCCGCCAGCACACCGGCCTGTCGCCAAAGGCCTACGTCAAACAAATTTCCCTGCGTGCACGCGCGCAAGACAGCCCCTGAGGCCAGGCTCTAGGATCACTGCCATCGAAGTGTGGTGGTGGAGCTTGGCATGCCTGCATGGCGCAATATCAGTTTATGGATGGACCAGTTGGACGAGTCGCTGCTGGCACGCGCGTCCCTGGAGCAGGACCTGGACGTCAACGTGGCCATCATCGGCGCCGGCTACACCGGGCTCTGGACCGCGTATTACCTGAAGCGCCAGGCGCCCGAGCTGAAAATCGCAATCATCGAGGCGCAAACCGCCGGGTTCGGTGCCTCGGGCCGTAACGGCGGCTGGCTGATGGGCAACCTGCTGGGAGAGGACCGCCTGTTGGCCGGCCTGACCCCGGAACAGCGCCGGGCCTCGTTCGACCTGCTGCACGCCATCCCCGACGAAGTCGCGCAAGTGATCGAGCGCGAAGGCATCGACTGCGACTACCGCAAGGGTGGTGTGCTGTATTGCGCCGCGCGCTACCCCGAACAGGAAGCCACCCTGCGTGCGTACCTGGCCAAACTTCACAGCCAGGGCCTGACCGACGACGACTACCGTTGGCTTGGCCCGCAACAACTGGCCGAGCAGATCCGTATCGCCAAGCCTTATGGCGGCATCTATGCACCCCACGTTGCCACGATTCACCCGGCCAAGCTGGTGCGCGGCCTGGCGCGGTTGGTGGAGCGGATGGGCGTCAAGATCTACGAAAACAGTCCCGTCACCCATTGGCAGTCCGGCAGCCTGCGCACGGACAAAGCCTCGGTGCGCGCCTCCTGGGTGGTGCCGGCGGTGGAAGGGTATGCCACCACGCTGGCTCCGCTGGGGCGCTATCAGTTGCCGGTGCAAAGCCTGATAGTTGCCACCGAGCCGTTGCCGGCCAGCACCTGGGACGAGATCGGCCTGAATCGTGGCCAGGCGTTCGGCGAGAGCAGCCGGCAAGTGACTTACGGCCAGCGTTCGGCGGACAACCGCCTGGTGTTCGGCGCTCGCGGGGGTTATCAGTTTGCCGGCAAGTTGCGGCACAACTTCGAGCTCACCGACAGCGAAGTCGAACTGCGTCGCTACCTGTTCGGCGAACTGTTCCCGCAGCTCAAGAAAGTCCGGATCACCCACGCCTGGGGCGGCAACCTGGGCATGTCCCGGCGCTTCAAGCCGCACATGCTCTGCGATCACGCGGCAGGCATCGCCCTGGCCGGTGGTTACGGCGGCGAGGGCGTAGGCGCCAGCAACCTCGGTGGCCGCACCCTGGCGGACTTGATCCTGGGGCTCGATACGCCGTTGGTTCGCCAGCCATGGGTGATTCAGCCGGGCCGGCTGGACGGGCTCAAGGCCTGGGAACCGGAACCCTGCCGCTGGCTGGGCTACAACGCGATCATCCGCAGTTTTGTGCATGAGGACCAGGTGTTGGCCAACCCCAACACCGCCCCGTGGCGCCGCAAACTGGCCAGCGGGGTTGCCGGGTTCATGGAAGGTTTCATGCACTAAGTCGTTTCAATCACCACAGGTATGAACATGAGCATTACCCAGTTCAAAGACACACTCAGCGCCCATTTGCCGGACTCCTCGCCCGTCGCCGTGCCACTGGGCACACCGGTCGCGGTGGCCTCGACCTTGAGCGTGGAACGTAGCGACGGCGTCGAAACCGGCATCTGGGAATGCACGCCCGGGCGCTGGCGCCGGCAGATCAAAGCCCAGGAGTTTTGCCACTTTATCCAGGGACGGTGCACCTTCACCCCCGACAACGGGGAAATGCTCCACATAGAAGCCGGCGACGCACTGATGTTGCCGGCCAACAGCACCGGTATCTGGGACATCCAGGAAACCGTGCGCAAGACCTATGTATTGATCCTCTGATTCTTTGATCTTTGATCGCCTGCCATAAAAACAGCCCTAAAACCGCCAGGAAATCGAACCATGAGACCCATTGCCCTGTTGCCGCTGGTATTCGTCGCCACCCTCAGCCAAGCCGCCGAGACGGTGAAGATCTACAACTGGTCGGACTATATCGCCCCCGACACCACCAAGAACTTCCAGAAAGAAACCGGCATCGGTTTCACCTACGACGTGTACGACAGCAACGAAACCCTCGACGGCAAGTTGATGACCGGCAAATCCGGCTATGACGTGGTGTTCCCCTCCAACCACTTCATGGCCCGGCAGATCCAGGGCGGGGCGCTGAAGAAACTCGACAAGAGCCAGTTGCCCAACTGGAAGAACCTCAACCCGGTGCTGCTCAAGGCCCTGGAAAACAACGACCCGGGCAACGCCCACGGCTTCCCGTACCTGTGGGGCAGCACCGGTATCGGCTACAACATCGACAAGGTCAAGGCGGTACTCGGCGACAACGCCCCAGTGGATTCCTGGGACCTGATCTTCAAGCCCGAGAACATGCAAAAACTGCAGAAGTGTGGCGTCGCCATCCTCGACAACGGCCCGGAACTGCTGCCCGCGGCCCTCAACTACCTGGGCCTGCCGCACCACAGCAAAAAGGCGGAAGACTACAAAAAGGCCGAGGACCTGCTGATGAAAGTGCGGCCGTACGTGGCGTATTTCCACTCCTCGAAATACACCGCCGACCTGGCCAACGGCGACATCTGCGTGGCCGTCGGCTTCTCCGGCGACATCCTCCAGGCCGAAAGCCGCGCCAAGGAAGCCAGGAATGGCGTGAACATCGGCTACAACATTCCCAAGGAAGGCGCCGCCATCTGGTTCGACATGGTCGCCATGCCCGCCGATGCCCCGGATGAAAAAGCCGGCTATGCGTTCATGAACTACCTGCTGCGCCCGGAAGTGATGGCCAGCATCACCAACTACGTGCACTACGCCAACGGCAATGCCGCGGCGGACAGCCTGGTGGACCCGGCAATCAAGAGCGACACCAAGGTGTACCCAAGTCCGGAAATGATGGGCAAGTTGTTCGCACTGGAAGCAATGCCACTGAACATCGACCGGATTCGTACGCGGGTGTGGAACACCATTCGTACCGGGCGTTGATGATCGTTCCCACGCTCCGCGTGGGAATGCATCCTGTGACGCTCCGCGTCACGACTTCAAAAGCGCATGCGGAGCGTCCAGGGCGGCGTTCCCACGCCGCGGAATCAAGGATTCTCCAAGTCATGCCCCAACGACTGGATAAACAACGAAAACAGCTCCGGCTGCGACGAGATATCCAGCTTGGCATACAGGTGCCGGCGGTGAACCTTGACCGTATCCGGCGAGATATTCAGCCGTTCGGCCATGGCTTTTGACGAAAACCCGCGCAACACCAATCGCGCTATTTCCAGCTCCCGTTCCGACAACACACCACAGCCGAAATGACTCAACGCGTCCCGTATCTGGCTGGCCATTTCCGCCGGCGCGGCCACTCGCTGGGTGCTTTGCTGCCAATGCTGTTGCATCAACGGCAACACCCAGGCCGCGAGCATGGTCATCAACCCCGTTTCCTCGCCGGTAAACAACCGCTGCATTCCCAACGACAGCGATAACGTCCCCGCACCCGGCAATTGCAGGATGAATTGCACCTCGTCTTCCAGCACGTTGTCGTGGAAGTAATTGAGGAAGTATTCACTCTGGCGAAAATGATCCGGCGCCACTTCCTCAAGGCGGTACACGCCACTGGCATACCCCTCGCGACACGCCTGGAAAAACGGGTCCAACAGGTACAAACCATTCAGATAAACCAGCATCGACGCCGGTTTGCTGCTCGGTTGTGCGTCGTATTCTTCCAGCGCTTCGGGCGGGCCATCGGCGGGGTAGAAGATCGCCAGGGCATTGTCGAAGGGCAGGCATTGGTGCAGCAACAGCACCAGTTGCTTCCAGAAACGCCCGGTGCCGATCTGTGCGACGGTACGCCCCAGGCCCGCGTGCATGCCGACTTCCCTGAACAGGCTCATGTGCAGCTCCACGCTAAGGATTCAGGCCGCAAGGGTTCGACTTTTGCCCGGCGGCGTCAAGGGGAGTACTCCAATAGGGGAATTGGCCGATTTACACAGAGTGTTTAAGTTGGCCGTCAGTCAGTGGGGAACATACCCTGCGCCGCTTCACCTTTTCGTTTCTGCCTCAAACCAAGAACAATCAAGAGGATAACGATATGAGTGCTCCTTCCACGCCCGACGGCGTGCTGAAACCCACCCTGAGCGTATTCGATGTAGTGGCCATCACCGTCTCGGCGGTCACCCCGGCCAGTTCAGTGTTCGTGATTGCGCCGTTTGCCATCCAGCAGGCTGGCAGCGGGGTGTTCCTGGCCTTTGTGATGGCCGCCTTGCTCGCGCTGATGTTCGCCTTTTGCTACGCCGAACTCGGGCGTGCCCACAACAGCGCCGGCGGCGAATACGTGTATGCCAAGCGGGTGTTCGGCGGCATGGCCGGCTACGCGACGTTCCTCACGGTACTGGTGATGCTGCTGTTTATCCCGCCGGTACTGGCCACCGGGGCGGCGACTTACCTGAATAACGCCCTCGGTACCCAATTCGATTCGCAAACCGTGGCCCTGGTGATTGTGGTGTGCAGCTACGCCCTGGGCATCCTCAATATCAAGCTGAATGCCTGGATCACCGGCACCTGCCTGCTGCTGGAAGTGGCGGCGTTGCTGGTGATCGTGTTTATCGGCTTCGGCAACCCGGTGCAGCCGGTCAGCGTGCTGTTGCAACCGCAAATCGTCGAGAATGGCGTGCTGCACCTGGCGCCCTGGGCGCTGGTCATCGGCGCGGTGGGCATCGGCCTGTTCTCGTTCAATGGCTACGGTCCCGCCGTCTTGCTGGCCGAAGACATGAAGTGTGGCGGCAGGGGCGTGCACAAGGCAGTGTTGTGGTCCCTGGGCCTGGTGGTGGTCATCGAGCTGGTGCCGATCACCGCCTTGCTGATCGGTGCGCCATCCCTCAGCGCGATGATCAGCAGCCCCGACCCGATCGGCTACCTGCTGACCAGCCACGGTAACGAAACCCTGTCGCGGCTGGTCAGCGCCGGGATCTTCCTGTCGGTGTTCAACGCCATCGTCGCCATCGTCATCCAGATTGGCCGGGTGGTGTTCAGCAGCGGCCGCGATGCGCTGTGGACACCCACCATCAACAAACTCTTCACCCGGATTCATCCACGCTGGGATTCCCCGTGGTTGGCTACGCTGTTCCTGGCGGTCCCTTCGGCATTGCTCAGCTTCAGCTCCAACCTGGCGGACCTGACGTCTTTCAGCGTGCTGCTGATCATGCTGGTGTACCTGATCGTGGCGTTGAGCGCGTTGATGAGCCGGGTGTTGCTGCGTGACCGCGAGCACCCGTATCGCATGCCGTTGTGGCCGGTGCCGGCCTTGCTGGCGGTGCTGGGCGCCGGCTACCTGTTGGTGACCCTGGCGATTGCCGCCTCGGTTCGCGACATCATGATTATCATCGGCCTGTTGGCACTGTCGGTGATCCTGTATTGCATCAGTGGCCGGTTGAGTCCGGCGTTTCAAAAATTGTAAGGAGTGGTTATGCGTGCACGTCAATTGGGCATCACCTTGGGACTGGGTACGCCCGGTGAGTTGAATGCCATCACCGACGTTCCAGGGGTTCGGGTCGGCCACAGTACGATCAAGACCCGCATCGACGGCAAACACGTACGTACCGGCGTGACGGCGATCCAGCCCCGGGCCCGTGCCGCGCGGTATCAGCCGTGTTTTGCCGGCTACCACGTGCTCAACGGCAATGGCGACGCCACGGGCCTTGAGTGGATCAGCGAATCGGGGTTGCTGACCACGCCGCTGGCGATCACCAACACCCACAGCATCGGGATTGTGCGCGACACGCTGATCGCCCTGGAGCGCGAAAGCCTCGAAGACCCCGCCGTGTACTGGTGCATGCCGGTGGTGATGGAAACCTACGACGGCTTGCTCAACGATATCTGGGGCCAGCACGTCGGCCCGGAGCATGTGCGCGAGGCGCTGGCCAACGCCGAATCCGGGCCGGTGGCGGAGGGCGCCGTGGGCGGCGGCACCGGGATGATCTGCCATGAGTTCAAGGGGGGCATCGGTACCGCGTCACGGCGCTTGCCGGCGGAGCAGGGTGGATGGACCGTCGGTGTGCTGGTGCAGGCCAACCATGGCAAGCGCCAGGAACTGCGCGTGGATGGTTACCCGGTAGGCCGGCAATTGATGGACATCCCGTCACCCTTTGCCGATCGCGGCACACCCGGCATGGGCTCCATCGTGGTGATCATCGCCACCGATGCGCCGTTGCTGCCCCATCAATGCCAGCGCCTGGCACAACGCGCGTCCATCGGGATTGCGCGCACGGGTGGCGGTACCGAGGACTCCAGCGGGGACCTGTTCCTGGCGTTCGCCACCGGCAATCAGGATTTGCCGGTGGCCGACTACGGGCGCAAGGGCTCGCCCCTCAGCACAGCCCTGCAAATGGTCAATAACGACCACATTTCACCGCTGTTCAGCGCGGCGGCGGAGGCCGTGGAAGAGGCGATCATTAATGCCATAGTGGCCGGCGAAGACATGACCACCGACCAGGGTGTGCGGGTGCCCGCGCTGGATGCCCACACACTCCTGCAGGCATTGCGCCAAACCGGCTGGCGCGGCCAGTAAGTGAACTAAGCCTTGTCCCGGTAATACGGGACAAACACTTAAATAGTGGCTATTCAATACTAACAATGACACGGTGACACTTTCTTAGTGCACCTCAGTCAATACTTTGGATCCATTCGCGACCAAATGTCTTTAGGAGTATTTAATATTTAAATAGCTGGATTTTAATAACGCGCTATTTGCCAGTGTTTGCAGGTTTTGTTCACCGGCCCAACTTTATCCTTGGATAAAAACCGCTGGACGAATGATTTCAGGTTGTGTCAGTTTTCTTTCGCCTTCAAAAGGGGCGAGTGATCGGACTTACTCGCCAGAGTGGGTCCGGTCGGACAAAAACTGTTCCACTTGCAAACAAGGAAGTACGTTTATGTCAAAAGTAAAAGACAAAGCTATTGTGTCGGCGGCTCAAGCAAGTACCGCTTACACCCAGATCGATAGCTTTAGCCATCAATACGACCGCGGTGGCAACCTCACGGTCAATGGCAAACCGTCGTTCACCGTTGACCAGGCCGCCGACCACCTGCTGCGTGAGAACGCCGCGTACCGGGACGTGGATGGCAACGGCAAGATCGATCTCACCTACACCTTCCTGACTTCGGCTTCGAGCGCGACCATGAACAAGCATGGGATCACCGGGTTCAGCCAGTTCAACACCCAGCAGAAAGCACAGGCCGTACTGGCCATGCAATCCTGGGCCGATGTGGCCAATGTCACCTTCACCGAGAAAGCCTCGGGCGGTGACTTCCACATGACCTTCGGCAACTACAGCGGCGGCCAGGACGGCGCAGCGGCCTTTGCCTACCTGCCAGGCACCAACGCCAAGTACAACGAAAGCGGCCTTGACGGTACTTCCTGGTACCTGACGAACAACAGCTACACGCCGAACAAGACCCCGGACCTGAACAACTATGGCCGGCAGACCCTGACCCACGAAATCGGCCACACCCTGGGCCTGGACCACCCTGGCGACTACAACGCCGGGACCGGCAACCCTTCGTACAAAGACGCGGACTATGGACAGGACACGCGTGGCTACAGCGTCATGAGTTACTGGAGCGAGAGCAACACCAACCAGAACTTCAGCAAAGGCGGGGTAGAAGCCTACTCGTCCGGCCCGCTGATCGACGACATCGCCGCGATCCAGAAGCTCTACGGCGCCAACTACAACACCCGTGCCGGTGACACCACCTACGGCTTCAACTCCAACACCGGGCGTGATTTCCTCAGCGCCACTTCATCGGCCGACAAGCTGGTGTTCTCGGTATGGGACGGTGGCGGCAACGACACCCTGGACTTCTCCGGTTTTACCCAGAACCAGAAGATCAACCTCAATGAAACCTCGTTCTCCGACGTTGGCGGCCTGGTGGGCAACGTTTCCATCGCCAAGGGTGTGACCGTGGAGAACGCCATCGGCGGTTCGGGCAACGACCTGCTGATCGGTAACGCAGCCGCCAACGTCCTCAAGGGCGGTGCCGGCAACGACATCATCTTCGGCGGCGGCGGTGCAGACCAGCTGTGGGGCGGCTCAGGCAACGACACCTTCGTGTTCGGCGCCAGCTCCGACTCCAAGCCGGGTGCGGCCGACAAGATCTTCGACTTCACCTCGGGTTCGGACAAGATCGACCTCACCGGCATCACCAAAGGTGCAGGCCTGACCTTCGTCAACGCGTTTACCGGTCATGCCGGCGACGCGGTGCTGTCCTACGCTTCGGGTACCAACCTGGGCACATTGGCCGTGGACTTCTCCGGGCACGGCGTGGCGGATTTCCTCGTCACCACCGTTGGCCAGGCAGCCGTCACCGACATCGTGGCCTGATACACGCGTAAAGGAGGGTGGCGCACACGCGCCGCCCTCTGCCCTTGCATCCACCCCATGAACGGGCGAAGGTGATGACGCTATTTCGCAGTACCGTGGCCTGGAGTTTCCAGGTGTTGCTTATGTCGGCAGGAGCCACAGCAATGGCAAGCAGTCTGGTTTTACCTACTTCCGCGCAGTTGGCCGGGCATTGGGCGCTGCACCAGCAAGAGCAGGTGTGCGCACTGGACTTGATTGAGCAGGCTAACGCGTTAGGGGGCGATGTGGAGTGCGCCGGACAATGGCTGGGGGAAGCCCCCGTTAGTTGGACGCCTACTCCCGATGGTATTTGGCTGATGAATGCCGAAGGCACCGGCATAACCCATTTGAATCGCCAGAAAGAAGGCGAATATGAAGGTCGCGCAAAAAACGGCGCGGTATTGATATTGCAACGTGCACCGTAATAGTTCGTTATAACGATATAACCCGATTTTAATGTTTGCCCGCCCCTTATTGGGGCGCTCGGTAAACTATTGCGCGTCATTCGGCTCAGGGAAGATCAGGCAACATGGCGAAGACCACTCCCGTTGCACCATTGTTCAAGGCACTCGGCGACTACAAAAGTATTCTGATCAGTATTGGCTGTTTCACGGCATTGATTAACGTATTGATGTTGGTGCCGTCGATTTATATGTTGCAAGTCTACGACCGCGTGCTGTCTTCACAGAACGAAACCACCCTGGTGATGTTGACGCTGATGGTGGTGGGGTTCTTCGCCTTTATCGGTGTGCTGGAGGTGATTCGCAGCTTTATCGTGATTCGCATCGGCAGCCAGCTGGAGCGGCGTTTCAACCTGCGGGTCTACAAGGCCGCTTTCGAGCGCAACCTGCAACGGGGCGAAGGCCATGGCGGGCAATCCCTGGGGGACCTGACCCACATCCGCCAATTCATCACCGGGCCTGCGCTGTTCGCGTTTTTCGACGCGCCGTGGTTTCCGATCTATCTGTTCGTGATTTTCCTGTTCAACGTGTGGCTGGGTGTCTTGGCCAGTGCCGGTGCCGTGCTGCTGATTGCCCTGGCGTGCCTTAACGAATACCTGACCAAAAAGCCTCTGGGTGAAGCCAGCGGTTATTCCCAGCAATCCACCCAATTGGCCACCAGCCACCTGCACAACGCCGAAACCATCCAGGCCATGGGCATGCTCGGTGCATTGCGCAAGCGCTGGTTCAAGGTGCATTCGCAGTTCCTGGGCCTGCAGAACAAGGCCAGCGACACCGGCTCGATCATCAGTTCCCTGAGTAAATCCCTGCGCCTGTGCCTGCAATCGTTGGTGCTGGGCCTGGGTGCGCTCCTGGTGATCAAGGGCGACATGACCGCCGGGATGATGATCGCAGGCTCCATTTTGATGGGTCGGGTGTTGAGCCCCATCGACCAGTTGATCGCCGTGTGGAAGCAATGGAGTTCGGCCAAGCTGGCCTACCAGCGCCTGGACAACCTGATGCGCGAGTTTCCGCCTCAGGGCGAGCAGATGGCCTTGCCGGCGCCCAAGGGCAATGTGAGTTTCGAGCAAGTCAGCGCAGGCCCGCCGGGGCGACGTGTGCCGACCTTGCATCAAGTCAGCTTCAACCTGACGGCGGGCGAAGTGCTCGGCGTGCTGGGTGCTTCCGGCTCCGGCAAATCAACCCTGGCCCGCGTGCTGGTGGGCGTATGGCCAACCCTGGCGGGCACCGTGCGCCTGGACGGAGCCGACATTCATCGCTGGGACCGCGACGACCTCGGACCGCATATCGGTTATCTGCCCCAGGACATCGAACTGTTCAGCGGCAGCATCGCCGACAACATCGCGCGCTTTCGTGAAGCCGACCCGGAGCGGGTGGTGCAGGCCGCCCAACAGGCTGGTGTGCACGAATTGATCCTGCGCTTGCCCCACGGCTACGACACCGTGCTCGGCGACGAGGGCAGCGGCCTGTCCGGTGGGCAGAAACAACGGGTCGCCCTGGCCCGCGCGCTGTACGGCGGGCCACGCCTGATCGTGCTCGACGAGCCCAACTCCAACCTCGACACCGTGGGTGAAGCCGCCCTGGCCAGCGCGATCATGCAGATGAAAGCCCAGGGCAGCACGGTGGTGCTGGTGACTCACCGTTCCTCGGCGTTGGCCCAGGCCGACAAGCTGCTGGTGCTGAACGAAGGTCGTTTGCAGGCATTTGGTCCGAGCCAGGACGTGCTGCGCGCACTGTCCGGCCAGCAGGAAGCACCACGAGAAAAGGCCGGGGTCAGCCTCAGCCGTCAGTATCAAGCCGGAAGGAATCCAGGCGCATGAGCAGCGACAGCAGCATTCAAATCAACCGCGATTACGAACAGACCCACCCCGAGCACGACGCGCGTTTCTTCGCCCGCATGGGCTGGCTGCTGACGGTGGTCGGCGCCGGCGGGTTTTTCCTCTGGGCCAGTCTGGCGCCGCTGGACCAGGGGATCCCGGTACAAGGCACGGTGGTGGTTTCGGGCAAGCGCAAGGCGGTGCAAACCCTGAGCCCCGGCGTGGTCAGCCGGATTCTGGTGCGTGAGGGCGAGGCGGTGAAGCAGGGCCAGCCGCTGTTCCGGCTCGACCAGACGCAGAACCAGGCCGACGTGCACTCCCTGCAAGCCCAGTACCGCATGGCCTGGGCCAGCGTGGCACGGTGGCAGAGCGAGCGGGATAACCAGTCGACGATCACGTTTCCGGCGCAATTGAGCGGCAACCCGGACCAAGCCCTGGCACTGGTCCTCGAAGGCCAGCGTCAACTGTTCAGCAGCCGCCGCGAAGCCTTTGCCCGGGAACAGGCCGGGATTCGCGCCAGTATCGAAGGCGCTACGGCGCAACTGAACGGCATGCGTCGCGCCCGCAGTGACCTGACGGCCCAGGCGCAATCCCTGCGTGACCAGTTGAACAACCTGCAACCCCTGGCCGACAACGGCTACATCCCGCGCAACCGGCTGATGGAATACCAGCGGCAACTGTCCCAGGTGCAACAGGACCTGGCGCAGAACACCGGCGAAAGCGGGCGGGTGGAGCAGGGCATCCTCGAGTCGCGCCTCAAGTTGCAGCAGCACAGCGAGGAGTACCAGAAGGAAGTCCGCAGCCAACTGGCCGACGCGCAGTTGCGCAGCCTGACCCTGGAGCAACAATTGACCTCCGCCGGTTTCGACCTGCAGCACAGCGAGATCAACGCGCCCGCCGATGGCATCGCGGTCAACCTGGGCGTGCACACCGAAGGCGCCGTGGTGCGTGCCGGTGAAACCCTGCTGGAAATCGTGCCCCAGGACACCCGCCTGGAAGTCGAAGGGCGCCTGCCGGTGCACCTGGTGGACAAGGTCGGTGCGCACTTGCCGGTGGACATTCTCTTCACCGCCTTCAATCAGAGCCGCACGCCGCGGGTGCCGGGGGAGGTGAGCCTGATCTCCGCCGACCAGATGCTCGACGAAAAAACCGGCATGCCTTACTACGTGCTGCGCACCACCGTCAGCAGCAGCGCCCTGGAGAAACTCCATGGCCTGGTGATCAAGCCGGGGATGCCCGCCGAGATGTTCATCCGCACCGGCGAGCGCTCCTTGCTCAATTACCTGTTCAAGCCGCTGCTGGACCGCGCTGGCTCGGCGTTGACCGAGGAATGAGCATGAAGCCGATGTTCATCGCCTTGCTGCTCGCCTGCGGCAGCGCCCAGGCCGCCATGGGCCCGTTCGATGTCTACGAACAGGCCCTGCGCAACGATCCGGTATTCCTTGGTGCCATCAAGGAGCGCGACGCCGGCCTGGAAAACCGCACCATCGGCCGCGCCGGCCTGCTGCCCAAGCTCTCGTACAACTACAACAAGGGCCGCAACAACTCCCAGGCCACCTTGCCCGACGGGCGCGGCGGCAATTATCACGATGACCGCAACTACAACAGCTATGGCTCCACGTTCACCCTGCAACAGCCGCTGTTCGACTACGAAGCCTATGCCAACTACCGCAAGGGCGTGGCCCAGGCACTGTTTGCCGACGAGAGCTTCCGCGACAAGAGCCAGGCGCTGCTGGTGCGGGTGCTGACCTATTACACCCAGGCGTTGTTTGCCCAGGACCAGATCGACATTGCCCGCGCCAAGAAAAAGGCCTACGAGCAGCAGTTCCAGCAGAACCAGCATCTGTTCCAGCAGGGTGAGGGCACCCGCACCGACATCCTGGAAGCCGAGTCGCGCTATGAGCTGGCGACTGCCGAGGAAATCCAGGCGCTGGATGAACAGGACGCCTCGCTGCGCGAACTCGGGGCGCTGATTGGCGTGCAGAGCGTCAACATCAACGACCTGGCGCCGCTGAACCCGGGGTTTGCCGCCTTCACCCTGACCCCGGCCAATTACGACACCTGGCACGAACTGGCGCTGACCAACAACCCCAACCTGGCCTCGCAACGCCAGTCCGTGGAAGTGGCGCGTTATGAAGTGGAGCGCAACCGTTCGGGGCACCTGCCGCGCATCACGGCGTATGCCAGCTCGCGCCAGCAGGAATCCGACAGCGGCAACACCTACAACCAGCGCTACGACACCAACACCATCGGCATCGAAGTCAGCATGCCGTTGTATGCCGGTGGCGGCGTCTCGGCTTCCACCCGCCAGGCCAGCCGCGCCATGGAGCAGGCCGAGTACGAACTGGAAGGCAAGACTCGCGAAACCCTGATCGAACTGCGACGCCAGTTCAGTGCTTGCCTGTCGGGCGTCAGCAAGTTGCGGGCGTATCAAAAGGCGCTGACTTCGGCTGAAGCGCTGGTGGTCTCGACCAAGCAAAGCATCCTCGGCGGCGAGCGGGTCAACCTCGATGCGCTGAACGCCGAGCAGCAGCTGTACAGCACCCGTCGCGACCTGGCCCAGGCACGGTACGACTACCTGATGGCCTGGACCAAATTGCATTACTACGCGGGCAACTTGCGTGACACCGACCTGGCCAAGGTGGACGAGGCGTTTGGTCCTGAGAGCCGCTGATGCCTGGACGAGTGGTACTTGGTGCAAGGGAGCTTTGGTGGCATGGGCGCTTGTTTTGGCAAGGGCGCTTGTTGTGGCGAGGGAGCTTGCTCCCGCTGGGCTACGTAGCGGCCCCAAGATCTTGGGAGCGCTGCGCACTCCAGCGGGAGCAAGCTCCCTCGCCACAGGTATCTCAACAATAAGAAAAGGGACTCTTCATGATCACTGGTTCACCTCGCTTCAAACCTCTCACCGCAGGCTCCTTGCTGCTGCTGTCAGTGGCGGCCCACGGGCAGTACATCGAAGCCGGAAAAGTCGGCGACCCCGGCAGTTGGCGCACCGCCGAGTTCCAGAGCGACTGGGGCCTGGAGCGGATGAAAGCCAACGAGGCCTATGCGAGCGGCATCACCGGCAGTGGCGTGAAGATCGGCGCCCTGGACTCGGGTTTCGACCCCAACCATCCCGAAGCCTCAAAAGACCGCTATCACGCGGTCACCGCCAGTGGCACCTATGTCGATGGCAGCCCCTTCACGACCACCGGCGCGCTCAACCCAAACAATGACTCCCACGGCACCCACGTCACCGGCACCATGGGCGCGGCCCGCGATGGCGTGGGCATGCACGGCGTGGCGTACAACGCGCAGATCTACGTCGGCAACACCAACGCCAGCGACAGCTTCCTGTTCGGCCCCACGCCAGACCCCAAGTACTTCAAGGCAGTGTACAGCGCGCTGGTGGATTCCGGCGTGCGCGCGATCAATAACAGTTGGGGCAGCCAACCCAAGGATGTCAGCTACCAGACCATTGGCGACCTGCACGCTGCCTATGCCCAGCACTACAACCAGAACACCTGGCTGGATGCCGCTGCGGAGGTGGCCAAGGCCGGGGTGATCAACGTGTTCAGTGCTGGCAACAGCGGCTACGCCAACGCCAGCGTGCGTTCGGCCTTGCCTTATTTCCAGCCGGAGCTGGAAGGCCACTGGCTGGCGGTATCGGGCCTGGACAAGGCGAACAACCAGAAATACAACCAGTGCGGCATCGCCAAGTACTGGTGCATTTCCACCCCCGGGGCGTTGATCAACAGCACCATTCCCGATGGCGGTTATGGGGTGAAATCCGGCACCTCGATGTCGGCGCCCCATGCCACCGGCGCACTGGCGCTGGTGATGGAACGCTATCCATACCTGAACAACGAGCAGGCCTTGCAGGTGCTGTTGACCACGGCCACCCAGCTCAATGGCGCGGTCACCGATGCACCGACCACTCAGGTCGGCTGGGGCGTGCCGGACCTTGGCCGAGCAATGCACGGGCCCGGGCAATTGCTCGGGCCGATGAATGTCACGTTGGCGGCCGGGCAGGGCGATGTGTGGAGCAATGCGATCTCCGACAAGGCGCTGATCCAGCGTCAGGCCGAAGACAGCGCCGAAACCCTGGCCTGGCAGCAAACCCTGCGCGATAAGGGCTGGGAGAACGGCGTGGGCGCCGGCGCGAGTCAGCAGGACCAGACGGACTATGCCGTTGGCACTGCCCGTGCGGCAGCCGCGGCCCAGCGTATCTACGAAGGCAGCCTGACCAAATCCGGTGCGGGCAGCCTGATCCTGGCGGGCGACAACACCTACCGTGGCCCGACCACCGTGAATGGCGGCCGGTTGGCGGTGAATGGCTCGCTGACGTCCGCGGTGACGGTCAATGACAGCGGCACGTTGGGCGGCTCCGGTCGCATCGCGGCGTTACAGGTCAATAGCGGCGGCACCGTGGCGCCGGGCAACTCCGTGGGCACCTTGCAGGTGGCCGGGGATGTAAACCTCGCCGCCGGCTCCACCTATGCGGTCGAACTCACCCCCACCACCAGCGACCGGATTGTCGCCACGGGCAAGGCAATCCTCGGCGGCGGCGCCGTGACCCTGGCCCTGGAAAACAGCCCGACCCTGCTCAGCCTGCAACAGGCGGAAAGCCTGGTGGGGCGCCAGTACAACATCCTCCAGGCGGCTGGCGGGGTCCAGGGCCAGTTCGGTGCCGTGTTGCCCAACTACCTGTTCCTCGGCGGCACCCTCGACTATGCCGCCAACGGTGTGCAACTGGGCATTGCCCGCAGTGATGCGAGTTTCGCCAGTGTCGGTGCCACTCGTAACCAGCGGTCGGTGGCGGCGGCCGCCGAGCAGTTGGGCGCCGGTAATCCGGTGTACGAAAGCATCCTGCGGTCAGACTCGGCAGCCACGGCGCAGTCGGGTTTCCAGCAGCTGTCGGGAGAAATCTACCCGGCCATCGGCACAATGCTGATCAATGACAGCCGCCAGGTACGCGATGCCGTGGGCGAGCGCCTGCGCCATACGCCGGTTACCGGTGAGAGCAACGTGTGGGTCAAGGCGCTCGGCAGTTGGGGCAAGACCGACAGCCGCAGCGACACGGCAGGCTACACCAGTTCACTGGGCGGCATGCTGGCCGGTGTCGACGGCGCGCTGGACGAGCAGACCCGTGCCGGTCTCGTGGCCGGTTACAGCGACAGCTCGCTGAACATGGGCAGCGGCACGCATTCATCGGCGTCCATCGACAGCTACCACCTCGGCGCCTACGCCGGGCATGAGCTGGGCAATTGGCGCTTGAGCGTCGGCGGTGCCTACAGCTGGCATCGCGGCGACGTGAAACGCGACTTGCAGTACGGCGAAGTCAGCGGCAAGCAGAAGACCAAGCTGGATGCGCGCAGCGCCCAGGTATTTACCGAAGCGGCCTACCGTTTGAACGTGTCCTCGGTGGCGCTGGAGCCGTTCGCCAACCTGGCTTACGTGCATCTGGACAACGAGCGCTTTGACGAGAAAGGCGACGCCGCCGCGCTGGAGCGTGGCAGCGATAGCCGCGATGCAGTGCTGAGCACCCTGGGCCTGCGGGCGGCAAAAACGTTCCCTCTCAACGACCGCCAGCAACTGGACGTTTCCGGCTCGCTGGGCTGGCAGCACAGCCTGAGTGCCGTTGAATCCGAAGAGCACCTGGCGTTTGTCGCCGGAGGGCCGTCGTTTGCGGTGCAAAGCTCGCCGTTGATGCGCGACGCGGCATTGGTGGGCGTGCAGGCGAGCCTGGCGTTGAGCAAAAGCACACGGGTCAACCTCGACTACACCGGCCAATTGGCTGGCCGGGAAAAAATCCAGGGTGTGGGTTTGAGCCTGAACTGGCAGTTCTGAGCAAGATCCTGAGGTCGAAAGAGGTCAACTGTGGGAGCGGGCTTGCTCGCGAATGCGGTGTGTCAGTCGACGCACCTGTAGCTGAGCCACCGCATTCGCGAGCAAGCCCGCTCCCACATGGGGTCGGCGACGCTTGGGAGAAACGTGATTTATACAAGTGCAATAAAAACTAAGGAAGGTCACCGTGAAAAAAACAAAACGAGGGTTTCAATCCGCCATCCCAACAGGCCCGGGCTACCCGCTCAAGGCCCTGAGCTGCGTGCCATACGGCGCGTTGCTGTGTTGCCTGGCCAGCCTGGGTACCGCCCAGGCCGCACCCTACGTGGAAACCGGAAAACTGGGAGATGCTGCCAGTTGGCGCAGTAATGAATTCAAGGCCGACTGGGGCCTGGGCGCCGTGCATGCAGACGCCGCCTACGCCGCCGGCTACACCGGCAAGGGCGTGAAGCTGGGGATCTTCGACCAGCCGGTGTATGCCCAGCATCCGGAATTCGCCAGCCCCGGCAAAGTGGTCACGCTCGTGACCGAAGGCATTCGCCAATACACCGACCCGTACATCCCGGTGAAGGCCGGGGATGCGTTTCGCTACGACGGCACGCCTTCCCTGGGTTCCAACGGCAAGCTCGGTAATCACGGCACCCACGTAGGCGGCATCGCCGCGGGTAACCGCGACGGCGGGCCAATGCACGGCGTGGCGTTCGATGCGCAGATCATCAGCGCCGAAAACGGTGACCCGGGCCCCGAAGACGGGATCATCCTGGGCAACGACGGTGCGGTCTACAAAGCCGGCTGGGATGCCTTGGTGGCCAGCGGCGCGCGCATTATCAACAACAGCTGGGGCATCGGCATCGGTGACCAGTACGCCAAGGGTGGACGTGACCCGGCATTCCCCAACTTCACGGTCAATGAAGCCCAGGCGCAGTTCAATAACATTCGGCCGATCCTTGGGACGATCGCAGGTGGCGCTTATCAGGGCGCCATTGATGCGGCCCGCAGCGGCGTGCTGACGATCTTTGCCGCCGGCAACGACTACAACCGCAACAACCCGGATGCGATCTCGGGCCTGGCGTACTTCGTGCCGGAGATTGCACCCAACTGGCTGTCGGTGGCGGCCTTGCAACAGAATCCCGACACCGCCAGTTCCGATCCTTACGTGATCAGTACGTTTTCCTCGCGCTGCGGGTATGCCGCCAGCTTCTGCGTCGCGGCCCCCGGCACCAAGATCTACAGTTCGGTGATCAACGGCACCTCCCTGGAAAACCTGACCACCGACTACGCCAATTTCAACGGCACCTCCATGGCCGCGCCGCATGTGGCCGGCAGTGCAGCGGTGTTGATGGAGCGCTTCCCGTACATGAGCGGCGACCAGATCTCCACGCTGCTGAAAACCACCGCGACCGACCTCGGCGCACCGGGCATCGACTCGCTGTACGGTTGGGGCATGATCAACCTGGGCAAGGCCATCAACGGCCCGGGGATGTTTGTGACGGCTGAGGATATCCCGGCGGAGTTTCGTATCGACGGCGCCTACGGCTCCGGCCAGTTTGTCGCGGACCTGCCAGGAATTGGCGCCGTGGTGGATGCCGGCAAACCGACCCAGCGCACGTGCACCGATGTGCATTGCGGGCTGGATGTGTGGAGCAACGATATCTCCGGGCATGGCGGCCTGACCAAGCAGGGCATTGGCGCGCTGGTACTGACCGGCACCAACACCTACAGCGGCCCGACCCTGGTCAACCAAGGGTTGCTGGCGATCAATGGCTCGATCACCTCCGACGTTACCGTCAGCAGCAGCGGGGTAGTGGGTGGTTCCGGGCGCATTGGTTCGCTGACAGCGAACAGCGGCGGTACCGTGGCGCCGGGCAATTCCATCGGCACCCTGAACGTGGCCGGGGATGTGAGCTTCGCGGCGGGCTCCACCTATGCGGTGGAGTTGTCGGCCACCAACAGTGATCGCATCGTCGCCGGTGGCAAGGCCACCCTCAGCGGCGGCACGGTGACCCTGGCCCTGGAAAACAGCCCGACGCTGCTGACCCAGACCCAGGCCGAAAGCCTGATCGGTCGCCAGTACAACATCCTCCAGGCTGCAGGCGGGATTACCGGCAGCTTCGGTTCGGTGCTGCCCAACTATCTGTTTATCGGCGGCACCCTGAACTACGCCGCCAACGGCGTGCAGCTGGATGTGGGGCGCAATGCCAACACCTTTGCCAGTGTGGCCGCCACCCCGAACCAACGTTCGGTGGCCGCTGCTGCCGAGCAGTTGGGCGCGGGCAACGCCGTGTACGAAAGCCTGTTGCTGGCGCCAAATGCGGCCTCGGCCCAGGGTGCATTCCAGCAGCTGTCCGGGGAGATCTACCCGGCGCTGGAAACCGCGTTGGTGAATGACAACCGCTACCTGCGCGAAGCCGTGGGCGAGCGTTTGCAGCAAGGGCAAATGGGCGCATCGAGCCAGACCGTCGACAGCCGTGGCAACGTCTGGGTCAAGGCGTTGGGCGCCTGGGGCAAGACCAACAGCGGCAGCGATACGGCGGGCTATACCACCTCCATCGGCGGCATGCTGGCGGGTGTGGACGGCGCGCTGGATGAAGACACCCGTGTAGGCCTGGTGGCGGGGTACAGCGATACATCGCTGAACATGGGCAGCGACACCCATTCCCGGGCATCGGTGGACAGCTATCACCTGGGTGCGTATGCCGGGCATGAAATCGGTGCCTTGCGCTTGAGCGGTGGTGCGACCTACAGCTGGCACCGCGCCGATGTGAAGCGCGAGCTGCAATACGGTGAAGTCGCCGGCAAGCAGAAAGCCAAGGTGGATGCCCGCAGTACCCAGGTGTTTACCGAGGCGGCGTATCGCCTGAACCTGCAACCCCTGGCCCTGGAACCGTTCGCCAACCTGGCGTACGTGCATCTGGATGCCGATGGGTTTACCGAGAAGGGTGATGCGGCGGCCTTGAAGGGCCGGGATGACAGCCGCGATGTGGTGTTGAGTACCCTGGGTGCTCGAGCGCTGAAAACCTTGAATATCAATGACCATCAGCAACTGGAGCTTTCCGGCACCCTGGGTTGGCAGCACAACCTGAGCAGCGTCGATTCCGAGCGGCACCTGGCGTTTGCCTCGGGCGGCCCTTCGTTCACTGTGGAGAGTTCGTCGATGGTGCGTGATGCGGCATTGGTGGGGGCGCGGGTCAGCCTGGCGCTGAGCAAGGATGCGAAGGTGAATCTGGATTACAACGGCCTGCTGGCCAGCAAGGAGAAAGTCCATGGGGTGGGTTTGAGCCTGGACTGGGCTTTCTAAACACTGCGGTTCGAAATGTGGGAGCGGGCTTGCTCGCGAAAGCGGTGTGCCAGTCGGTGGATGGGTTGACTGATCCACCGCCTTCGCGAGCAAGCCCGCTCCCACATTGATCCGGTCCAATCGTCCATTTGTGCAGATTCGGCTTTCTCGACAATTCCAACAAAAGAGAGGCAATACCATGGGTGTTTTCGACTATAAGAACCTCAGCACCGAGGGCTCCAAAGCGTTGTTCGGCGATGCCATGGCGATCACGCTGTACTCCTATCACAATCTGGACAACGGCTTTGCCGTGGGTTACCAGCACAACGGTTTTGGCCTGGGGCTGCCCGCCACTCTGGTGGGCGCGCTGCTGGGCAGCACCGATTCACAGGGGGTTATTCCAGGGATTCCCTGGAACCCCGACTCGGAAAAAGCCGCCCTTGAGGCGGTCAACAAGGCTGGCTGGACGCCCATCAGCGCCAGTACCCTGGGCTACGGCGGCAAGGTGGACGCCCGGGGCACGTTCTTCGGTGAAAAGCCCGGCTACACCACCGCGCAGGTGGAAGTGCTGGGCAAGTACGATGGCGACGGCAAGCTGCTGGAAATCGGCATTGGTTTTCGCGGGACTTCGGGGCCTCGGGAAACCTTGATCAGCGACTCCATCGGCGATCTGGTCAGCGACCTGCTGGCGGCGCTGGGGCCCAAGGATTATGCGAAAAACTACGCCGGCGAAGCCTTCGGCACCTTGCTCAAGGATGTCGCGGCGTATGCCGGCAGTCATGGCCTGACGGGCAAGGACGTGGTGGTCAGCGGTCATAGCCTGGGTGGCCTGGCGGTCAACAGCATGGCCGACCTGAGCGGCAATAAATGGTCGGGGTTCTACAAGGACTCCAACTATGTGGCTTATGCCTCGCCAACCCAGAGTGCCGGCGACAAGGTGCTGAACATCGGTTATGAAAACGACCCGGTGTTTCGCGCGCTGGACGGTTCGTCGTTCAACTTCTCGTCACTGGGCGTGCACGACAAGCCCCATGAGTCGACCACGGACAATATCGTCAGCTTCAACGATCACTACGCGTCGACGCTGTGGAATGTCCTGCCGTTTTCCATCGTCAATGTCCCCACCTGGCTTTCTCATTTGCCCACCGGGTATGGGGATGGCATGACGCGGGTCCTGGACTCGCAGTTCTACGACCTGACCAGCCGGGACTCGACGATTATCGTGGCCAACCTGTCGGACCCGGCCCGGGCCAATACCTGGGTGCAGGACCTCAACCGCAATGCCGAGCCGCACAAGGGCAACACGTTCATCATCGGCAGTGATGGCGATGACTTGATCCAGGGTGGCAAGGGTGTGGATTTCATCGAGGGCGGCAAGGGCAATGACACGATCCGCGACAACAGCGGGCATAACACCTTTCTGTTCGGCGGGCAGTTTGGGCAGGACCGGGTGATTGGTTATCAGCCGACCGACAAGCTGGTGTTCCGGGACGTGGAGGGCAGTGCGGACTGGCGTGACCACGCCAAGGTGGTGGGGGGCGATACCGTGCTGAGCTTTGGCGCGGACTCGGTGACGCTGGTTGGCGTTGGGCTCGCCGGGGTTTGGGGTGATGGGGTTTCCATCGGCTAAGTAGCGCCACGGATTGATCGTTCCCACGCTCTGCGTGGGAACGCCGCCCCGGACGCTCTGCGTCCAACGGCCAACCCACGGTTCATGTCTTGCGCAGTGGTGACGCGGAGCGTCACGGGATGCATTCCCACGTAGAACGTGGGAACGATCATGGCAAAGAAAAGTGGGAGCCGACGGGCTCCCACTTTTTATTTCTCCTTCATCACGGTCGCGACGTCATCGGCCTTGACGCGAATATGCTTGCCGGCGATATCGGTGAATTCGTAGAAGCCATCGGCGGTTTTCGCGTTGGGCACGTCCTTGGTCAGGTATTGAGTGCCGTTCTGCAACGTCACCACCGTCTGCGTGGAGCAACCGGCCAATACCAGCAACGTGAACATACCCACCGCCAGACCCAAATTCTTCATGCTCATAACCCTTACCCTGATCCTTCGAAAACCCCGCACCTGAGCGGTCGGGGGAGACTCATTTAATGTGGCTGACAGCCATCTGATCATTATTACGCAAAAAGTTGCGTGTGCCTTTGATCTATTACTGATTGCAACAGTCGGTCAGGGACGGCACTCTGTATGCATAAACAGTGGTTGATCCAGTGCCTGAAATGTCCAATCCCCTAGAAGATCCGCTCTATTACCTGCATAACTTCCGCCAAGTGCTCGCCTGGCTGGGGCAGCGTTATGCCGATTTGCTGGCCCCGGACGAAGAGCATTTCATTCAGCAATTTGACAGCTTGCCGCAGGCTTCCCAGGCGTTACTGGTACGCATGGTGATGCGCAAGGGCGCGCATTTCCGGGCGGGCAAGCTTAACTATGTCGAGATCGGCGCGGTGCACGAGGCGGTTGTGCCTTTGCTGGAACAGGGTTGGGTGACGGATCAATGCCTGTTGTCGTTCGGCGAGCTGTTCGGCCTGTTGCAGAAAGCGGAAATCCTGGCGGCGTTCAAACCCTGGATCGAGCAACCCAAGGCCAGGAAGGCGGACTGGCTGGAAACGCTGTCAACGCAGTTTTGTGAACTGCGTCACTTCCAGCACTGGTGCCCGGACCTGGCCGATCAGCTTTACAGCCTCACCGTGATGGAACTGTGCGACCGCCTGCGCCTGATGTTCTTCGGTAATCTCTATCAGGACTGGTCGGAATTTGTGCTGGCGGACCTGGGCATCTTTACCTACGAGAAAGTCGAATTCTGCGCCGAATCCCGCGGTTTGCGCAGCCGTGACGATGTGCACGGCTTCCTGTTCCTGCATCAGTGCCAGCAGGCCTTTGAAGCGGGCGAGGCACTCGATGGCGTGCTGGAACAAATCGCTACCTTGCACACCGACAACCCCTGGCTGGAGAAACGTCGGGCCAAGCTGTTGTTCCAGGTGGGCCAGTATTGTGAGCGCAGCGCCGAGTTGGCCCTGGCGGAAGCTATCTACCGGGGCTGCACCTATCCGGGCGCACGGGCGCGGCTGATCCGGGTGCTGGAGCGCCAGGAGGATTTTGCCCAGGCGATGGGGCTGGCCCGTGAGGCGCAACAGGCCCCGGAAAGCGCTGCCGAACAGCAGCACTTGCTGCGCGTGATACCCAGGCTGCGACGCAAGCTCGGCGAGCCGGCGCTGCCCAGGGCAAAACCCCGCGAGATCGTGCGCCTGGACCTCGAACTGCCGGCCCCGGAACCGATGATGTCGGTGGAGTATTGCGTACAGGCGCACCTCAGCGACCATGGTGCACCCGTGCATTACGTCGAGAACAGCCTGATCAATTCGCTGTTTGGCCTGCTGTGCTGGCCGGCGATTTTCGCGCCGTTGCCGGGGTCGTTTTTCCACCCGTTCCAGCGCGGGCCGGTAGACCTGCACAGCGAGGATTTTCATCTGCGGCGCGCCGAGCTGTTCGCCGAGTGCCTGGGCCAACTGGACGGTGAGCGCTACAAGCACACCATTCGCCAGCGTTATGTAGACAAATGGGGCATCCAGTCACCCTTCGTGTTCTGGAACGTGCTCAGCGAAGAACTGCTCGATCAGGCCCTCGACTGCCTGCCAGCGGCGCACCTGCGCCACTGGTTCGAACGCCTGCTGCTGGATATCCGCGCCAACCGCGCCGGCATGCCCGACCTGATCCAGTTCTGGCCCGAAGAAAAAACCTACCGCATGATCGAAGTCAAAGGCCCCGGTGATCGCCTGCAGGACAACCAGCTGCGCTGGCTGGAGTTCTGCGGCGAACACCAGATGCCCGTCACTGTGTGTTATGTGCGCTGGGCGGGGCAGGCCGCTTGAGCTACAGCGTCGCGGTGCGTGCATTATGTGAATTCACCGCCAAGGTCGGCGACCTCGACCTGCGCTTTACCCCGTCTCCCAGTGCCCAGGAAGGGATTGTCGGCCACCGCACCGTGGCCTCGCGGCGCAGCGCCCATTACCAGAATGAAGTCGCGCTGGAGGGCGAATACCAGCAGTTGAAAGTCCGGGGCAGGGCGGATGGCTACGACCCGGACCGCAACCAGCTGGAAGAGGTGAAAACCTATCGCGGCGACCTGGATAAACAACCGGCCAACCACCGGCAACTGCACTGGGCACAGGTCAAGGTCTATGGCTGGTTGATGTGCCAGAAGCTCGGGTTGTCGGAGATTGTCCTGGCGCTGGTGTACTTCGACATTGTCGGCGAGCACGAGACGCTGCTCAGCCAACGGTTTCAGGCTGATGACCTGCAGGCATTCTTCGTGCAGCAATGCACCCTGTTCCTCGGCTGGGCCGAACAGGAAATGCACCAGCGCGAAGCCCGCAATGCCGCAGCGGTTACCCTGGGCTTTCCCCATGCGGCGTTTCGCCCAGGCCAGCGCGCCCTGGCGGAAACGGTCTACAAGGCGGTCAGCACCGGCCGCTGCCTGATGGCCCAGGCGCCTACCGGAATTGGCAAGACCGTCGGCACGATTTTCCCGATGCTCAAGGCCATGGCGCCGCAACAGCTGGACAAGGTGTTCTTCCTGACCGCCAAGACCCCGGGCCGCAAACTCGCGCTGGATGCGGCGCAGGTGCTGTATGACAGCAGCCCCGATCTGCCATTGCGGGTGCTGGAGCTGGTGGCGCGGGACAAGGCCTGCGAACACCTGGACAAAGCCTGCCACGGCGACTCCTGCCCACTGGCGAAGGGTTTTTATGACCGCTTGCCGGCGGCCCGCGAAGCCGCTTCCCGCGTGCGCCTGCTGGACCAGCGCAACCTGCGGGAAGTCGCCTTGGCCCATGACGTCTGCCCCTATTACCTGAGCCAGGAAATGGCACGCTGGGCCGACGTGGTGGTCGCCGACTACAACTATTACTTCGACTTCGGCGCCATGCTGTTCGGCCTGGCCCAGCTCAACCAGTGGCGCGTCGCGGTGCTGGTGGACGAAGCCCACAACCTGGTGGAGCGTGGCCGCTCGATGTACAGCGCGGCCCTCGACCAGTACACGCTCAAGACCCTGCGCGAGATCGCACCCGAGCCGCTGAAAAAGCCGCTCCAGCGCCTGAACCGTGAGTGGAATGCCCTGCACAAGGAGCAAGTGGCGCCTTATCAGGCCTACGCCCAGAAACCCGACAAACTGCTGCAGGCGCTGAGCCTGTGCACCAGCGCCATGGGTGAATATTTCAACGACTATCCCGAAGCACTCAATGGCGAACTGCAAGCCTTCTACTTCGAGGCGTTGCAGTTTGCCAAGGTCGCCGAGCTGTTCAACGAACACTTCATTTTCGACATCAGCAAACGTGAACTCAGCGGCAAGCGCAGTTCATCGAACCTGTGCCTGCGCAACGTGGTGCCCGCCGAATTCATTCGGCCCCGGCTGACGGCGGCCCGCAGCAGCGTGCTGTTTTCCGCAACCCTGAGCCCGCGGCACTACTACGCGGACTTGCTGGGAATGCCGCCCGACACGGCCTGGGTGGATGTGGAATCACCGTTCAAGGCCGAGCAGCTGCGGGTGCATATCGTCGACCGGATCTCCACCCGGTTTGTGCATCGCCAGGCGTCCCTGGAGCCCATCGTCGAGCTGATTGCAGCGCAGTTTGCCCAGGCGCCGGGCAACTACCTGGCGTTTTTCAGCAGTTTTGATTATCTGCAGCAAGTGGCGCATTTGCTCGCCGAACGGCACCCGCGCATCCCGCTGTGGCAGCAGTCACGGGGCATGGCCGAGGCTGAACGCCAGGCATTTCTCGACCAGTTCACCCAGCACAGCCAGGGCATCGGGTTTGCCGTGCTTGGCGGCGCATTCGGCGAAGGCATCGACCTGCCGGGCACCCGGCTGATCGGCGCGTTTATCGCCACCCTGGGCCTGGCGCAACTCAACCCGGTGAACGAGCAGCTCAAGCTGCGGATGGGCGCGATTTTCGGCGCCGGTTATGACTACACCTACCTTTATCCGGGCATCCAGAAGGTGGTGCAAGCTGCGGGCCGGGTGATCCGCAGCCAGCAGGACCGAGGGGTGGTAATGCTGATTGATGACCGGTTTGGCGAAGCGCGGGTGCGGCAGTTATTGCCGCGCTGGTGGTCGATCTCTCTATGAACACAAGAGCCCCAAACTACAACGAGACACTGCACAGTTGCTGGCTCAAGAGCCACAAACGTTCGGCGTGCTCCGGGTCGACAGCCCAGGGTCTTACTCCGTTGCGCCGGGTGTCATCCTGCGACGAAGCGGCCACATCGCAATCTTCGCAGTAGAGTCCGCCCATGCCCTCCAGTTGCGGGCTGACAGCGCACCACACCGAGGTCGCGGCGCCTTGCTCGGGGCTCTTGTAGTGACTGGCGCGGCGGATATTGCCGTGCTCATCCAGTGCGCCGACGAATGCCAGGTCGTCCTTGTCCAGGTAGCGGATCAGGTCGGTGAGGATTTCCCCCGGGTGCACGGAAAATGCGCGCACACCCTCCGCTTTACCTCGTCGGTCCAGTGCTACCGCGAACAGTGCGTTGGCGGTTTTTGATTGGCCGTAGGCGAGCCACTTGTCATAGGGGCGGTGTTCAAATTGCGGGTCATCGAAATGCACAGGGCTGAGACGATGGCCGAGGGATGATACCGAAACCACTCGTGCGCCATTAGCCTCACGCAGCGCCGGCCACAACCGCGCGGTTAGCTGGAAGTGGCCCAGGTGGTTGGTGGCGAACTGCGCTTCGAAACCTCGCGTATCCCGTTGCAGTGGTGTGGCCATGATTCCGGCGCTATTGATCAGAAGGTTCAATGCCCGGTCGCTGGCGAGGAAGTTTTCGGCAAAACGGTCGATGGAAATCGGGTCGCGTAAATCCAGGCTGGCGTGTTCAACACCGATGATGCCCGAGAGGTTGCGTTCGGCCTTTTCAGGATCCCGCGCGGGAACGATCACCTGCGCACCCGCGTCGACCAACACGCGAACCGTTTCCAGGCCAATGCCGGAGTAGCCACCGGTGACAATCACCGTCTTGCCTCGCAAATCGCTGCCCGCCAAGGCTTGCTGGGCGGTAGTGCCGGCATCGAAGCCGCTGCCAATTGGGGTTTGTTTGTCAGCCATGAAAGATCTCCTTATGGGAGGCCTAGAGTCTCTCGCTGGAGCCCGGACGCGGAATGCCCTAGAGTCCGTGTTTCTGTCGCGATCGTCCGGAGCTTTTATGGATACCCTTTCCGATGTGCTGGCACTGTTAAAAAGCCATCGCTCGACCTTCGCCGGCCTGAAGGCTGGGGGCACCTGGGCCATTGACTTTGCGGCGCCGGATGGCATCAAGTTCAACGCGGTGGTGGAGGGTAGTTGCTGGCTGGAAGTGGAAGGGCTGGCAGTACCGATACGCTTGTATGAGGGAGATTGTTTCCTGTTGACCCAGGCACGCCCGTGGAGGCTGTCCAGCAATCTGTGCCCTGAAGGACTCGATGCACGTGAGGTGTATGCCGATGCGGTGGGAGGCATCGCCACGGTGGGTGCCACGGTGGATCTGTTCTTGATCGGCGGACGATTTATCTACGGGGACGACGCCCGACTGTTGCTGGATAGCCTGCCGCCGGTGTTGCGCGTGAGTGCCAACTCCGAACAGGCCGCCGTGTTGCGTTGGTGCCTGGATCGCCTGGCCCGGGAGTACGCTAGCCCGTTACAAGGCGCGGCGCTGATGACCGAGCATTTGGCGCAAATGATGCTGGTGCAAATCCTGCGGCTCTATCAATCTTCCATGGGCACCCATACCACCGGCTGGCTGGGAGCCTTGGCGGATCCAAGGCTGGCCCCGGTGCTGCGGGAAATTCACGCAGCACCCGCCCGGCGCTGGACATTGAGTGAAATGGCCGGCGTGGCGAGTCAATCCCGCTCCACCTTCGCCTTGCACTTCAAGCAACGGGTAGGGCTGGCACCGCAGGAATACCTGACCCGCTGGCGTATGCACCTGGCGGTACAGGCCTTGAAAGCCAGCGACAACAGCGTGTCCACGATCGGCCAGTCCCTGGGTTATCAGTCAGACAGCGCTTTCAGCAATGCTTTCAAGCGCGTGATGGCTTGTTCTCCCCGGGAATACCGCGAGCGAACCCCACACAAGGAACCCAGTGATGAGTGAAACCCTGCAGCAGAAGGTCAAGGTCAACGGCATTGAGTTGAACGTGCACATCGCCGGCCCCGAGAGCGGCCCGCCGGTGTGGTTGCTGCATGGGTTTCCCGAGTGCTGGCACTCCTGGCGCGAGCAGATTCCGGCGCTGGTGGCCCAGGGTTATCGGGTGTTTGTCCCGGAAATGCGCGGCTATGGACAATCCAGCGCGCCGCCGGAAGTGGCCGACTATGACCTGCTGACCCTGTGCGCGGATATCCAGGGCGCCATGGACCTGTTCGGGCATCGCCGGGTCGTCATGATTGGCCATGACTGGGGCGCCGTGGTGGCCTGGCACCTGGCGTTGCTCGAGCCAGAGCGCGTCAGCCAGTTGGTGACGATGTCGGTACCGTTCGCCGGACGCTCCCGCAGGCCGGTGATCGAGATTATGCGCGAGCTGTACGCCGATCGCTTCAATTACATCCTGTACTTCCAGGCCCCGGGTGTGGCTGAAAAGGAACTGGATGCCGATATCGAGCGGACATTACGGCTGTTCATGCAGGACCAGGACGTTTTCCTGCAGAAGAAACCCGCCAGCGCGAAGCTGCTGGAAGGTGTGCCGCTGCCCGGTACGCTCCCGGCCTGGTGCAGCCAGCAGGACCTCGACGTGTATGTTCAGACCTTCGCCAATGACGGCTTTCGTGGCCCGTTGAACTGGTACCGCAACTTCGAACGCAACTGGCAGCGCACCGAGTTCCTCGCCGGCAGGCAGGTGCTGCAACCGACGCTGTTCCTGATCGGCGACCGCGACCCGGTCGGCGTGTTCGAAGCCCACACCCTCAAGCGCATGCCCGACGTCGTGCCGAACCTGCAACAAAGCGTCCTGGCCAACTGCGGCCACTGGATTCAGAACGAGCAGGGGCCCAAGGTCAACGAACTGCTGCTCGGGTTTCTAGGGCGAACGTGAACGTCGCGCCGCGTCCTGGCACATCGATCAGGCGGATTTCCTGACCGTGCAGTTGCAGGATCCGGTGCACGATGCGCAAGCCCAGGCCGCCATCGCGTCGAGCCCCACCAATGGTGAAGGCGCGCAGGAACAGACCTTCGCGCAGATCCGCCGAAATCCCGGGGCCGCTGTCGCTCACCGTGACTTCAACAAAACCGGACTTGGGGGCCAGGGTCACTTCAACTTCGCCATTGGGCGGTGTATGGCGCAGGGCGTTATCCAGCAGGTTGGTGAGTACCCGTTCGATCAGGCCCAGGTCGGCCAATACGGTTGGCACCACCGGCGGCAGGCTGGCGGTGAGGGTGATCGCCCGGGCTTCCGCGGTCAGTTCGAACTTCTGGAAAATGTCCTGCACCAGGTCGGGTATTGAAAAGCCTTCGATGACCGGCTGCACAAACCCGTGTTCCAGGCGTACCAGTTCCAGCAGCGACTGGGCCAGCCCGCCGACCTTGCGGCTCTGGTCGAGGGCGATGCCCAGGTAACGCCGGCGTTCCTGCGGGGTCAGGCTGGCGTCTTTCAGGGACAGGGTTTCCAGGTAGCCATGCAAGGAGGCCAGCGGTGTGCGCAGGTCATGGGAAATATTCGCGACCATCTCCCGGCGTTCCTGCTCTTGATGGGTGATGGCGCGCCACTGTTCACCCAGGCGGTTCTCCATCTGCACGAATGCGTGGTCGAGCACGGCGATTTCATCCTGGCTGGCAACCTCGGGCGCCACGGCCTGCGGGACTTTCGGTGCGCCGTTGATGTCGAACTGGCCGACCTTCTCGGTCAGTTGCCGCAAGGGCCGGGTGATCCAGGCGAACGCGGTCAAACCCGCGAGCAAGCACAACAATGCCACCAGGGCGATGGACCACAGGGCGATGTTCAGTGCCATGCCGGTGGCATCCCGGGCGTCGAACACATCATGGGCTTCGCCCAGCAGCACCACATACAGGTAGCCGGCCTGCTGGCCGTTGACCCGCAGCGGCGCGGCGCTGAACACCTTGAGGCCGTCGACGCTGCGTGGGTCGTCGCCGAGGATCGGCAGCATCGCGCCGCTGAGGAAACGGCGCACCGGCTCCAGGTTGACTTGGTCGCGGCGCAGGTGGCCGCTGGGCGCAGCGTTGCCGACCACACGCCCGTTAATGTCCAGCAGGTACACCTCGACACTCGGGTTTACCAGCATCAACTGGCTGAACAGGTTGCGCACCGCGTCCGGCTTGAGACCGTCGGCGTCCATCAACTGCGTATCCCGGGCGATGTGCGCGGCGAGGTCGCGGGACAGGCCTTGCACCACTTCCAGTTCATGCATGTGGTTGGAGCGCACTTGCAGCCAGGCCGACGTGCCGCTGCAAATCAGCAGCAACAGCGCGAACACCAGGGACAGGCGCTGGGTAAGGGTCAGCCTCATGCCGATTGCTCGGCAAACTTGTAGCCACGGCCCCACACCGTGAGGATGCGCGCCGGGTTGGCCGGATCGGCCTCGACCTTGGCCCGCAGGCGGTTGATATGGGTATTGACGGTGTGTTCGTAACCTTCGTGGCTGTAGCCCCACACGGCGTTGAGCAGGTCCATGCGCGAGAATACCTTGCCCGGTTGGCGGGCGAAAAAGTACAGCAGGTCGAATTCCCGGGGCGTGAGGTCCAGCCGCTGGCCTTGCAGGGTGGCGTCACGGGTCAGCGGGTTGATGAACAACTGGCCGAGGTCAAGGCTGCCGGCGTCCATCTTCAAGTTGCGCGCCATGGCGTCGACCCGGCGCAGCAGCGCCTTGACCCGCGCCACCAGCTCCGGCATGGAAAACGGCTTGGCCAGGTAGTCATCCGCCCCCAGTTCCAGGCCGAGGATGCGATGCAGCTCGCTGGAGCGGGCACTGGTGATAATGATCGGCGTGTAGCGCGTCATTGCCCGGGCCCGCCGGCAGATCTCCAGGCCGTCGACGCCGGGCAGCATCAGGTCCAGGATCAACGCATCCCAGCCGCCTTGCTCCAGCAGGCGCAGGCCTTCGTCACCATCGGCACTGTGAACCACCTCGAACTGCTCGTCCCGCAGGTGCAGGCAGATCAAATCGGCAATATGGGCATCGTCCTCGACCACCAGGACACGTTTGGGCTGATCCATTGATAGAAACCTGTCTTCTTGATTCGCGCATTGTGCGGCTTTTGCAACAGTGTAGTTATCACGAATTGTTTAACTCTGCGTGAGGATTCCGCGACCACCCCGGGCCTAACCTTACTCATCGCAACGGCAAAAGTACGCCCCCCTCATTGTGGCGAGGGAGCTTGCTCCCGCTGGGTCGCGCAGCGGCCCCAAAAAAGCCGGGAGCGCTGCGCACTCCAGCGGGAGCAAGCTCCCTCGCCACAGTTTGTTTGTCAGCCATAGGGGCTTCGCCAGCCATCCGCACTTGTGTGAGGAGCAACTCATGTATTCACGTCGACAGATCCTGCTCGCCGGCGGCGGCCTCGGCCTCGCGGTAATCGCCGGTGGCCTGCTGCAAAAAATCAACGCCGGCCCCGCCCTGATCGCCGAAGCCGAAGCCGCCGAACATTTCGAAGTCAGCCACACCGACGCCGAATGGCGCACCCTGTTGACCGCCGAGCAG
Source organism: Pseudomonas sp. E6002 (assembly GCF_013385565.1). Taxonomy (NCBI): domain Bacteria; kingdom Pseudomonadati; phylum Pseudomonadota; class Gammaproteobacteria; order Pseudomonadales; family Pseudomonadaceae; genus Pseudomonas; species Pseudomonas sp. E6002. The sequence continues at coordinate 78,446 of NZ_JACAPT010000038.1, forward strand.
TACGCGATCCTGCGGGAGGAGGGCACCGAACGCCCCTACAGCAGCGCCCTCAACAGTGAACACCGCAACGGCACCTTCGCCTGCGCCGGTTGCGCGTTGCCCCTGTACGCCTCAGCCACCAAATTCGAAAGCCACACCGGCTGGCCCAGCTTCTGGCAACCCCTGGAAAACGCCGTGGCCAGCCACGTCGACACCTCCTTCGGCGTGCTACGCAAGGAAATCCACTGCCGCCGCTGCGGCGGTCATCAGGGCCACGTGTTCGATGACGGCCCGGCACCCACCGGCCTGCGCTACTGCATGAACGGCGCAGCCATGACGTTCACCGCGACTTAATTCAATGTCTTCCTATAAGGGTCTACCCCATGTGGCTTTTGGTTCTCGCATATCTGGGCGGCGTGCTGACGATTGTCAGTCCCTGCATCCTGCCGGTTCTGCCTTTTGTCTTCGCTCGCACCGGGCAGCCGTTTTTGCGCAGTGGCTTGCCGCTGCTGCTGGGGATGGCGATGACCTTCGCCCTGGTCGCCTCGCTCGCGGCGGTGGGCGGCGGTTGGGTGGTGCAAGTCAATCAGTACGGTCGCTGGCTCGCGTTGCTGTTTGTTGCGCTATTCGGGCTGACGCTGCTGCTGCCAAGCCTGTCCGAGCGCCTGACCCGGCCGCTGGTGGCCGCGGGCAGTCGCCTGTCGGAAGCCGCCGGGGCCGATTCGCGGCCGCGTCCGGGCGCATCGTTCCTGATCGGCGTGGCCACCGGGCTGCTGTGGGCGCCGTGCGCCGGGCCCATCCTCGGGCTGGTGCTGACGGGCGCCGCGCTGCAGGGCGCCAGTATCGGCACTACCTTGCTCTTGCTGGCCTACGCGGCAGGGGCTGCCACCTCCCTGGCCTTGGCGCTGCTGGTCGGCGGTAAAGTCTTCGGCTTCATGAAGCGTTCGCTGGGCGCTGGTGAATGGCTGCGTCGTGGGCTCGGCGCCCTGATGTTGGCCGGTGTGGCGGCCATCGCCCTGGGCCTGGACACCGGGATCCTGGCGCGCCTGTCGACGGCGTCAACCGGTGGCCTGGAACAAAGCCTGGTGGAGAAACTCAGCGCCAAGCCTGAACAGAAGAGCGGGGCGATGATGGCCGGCGGCGCGATGATGGCCGCCAACCACAGTGACACGCTGCCAGTGGAAGGCCAGTTGCCGCCGCTGGATGGTGCCGTGCAATGGCTCAACTCCGAGCCACTGACTGCCGAGGCGTTGAAAGGCAAGGTGGTGCTGGTGGATTTCTGGACCTACTCCTGCATCAACTGCCTGCGCACCTTGCCGTACGTCAAGGCCTGGGCCGAGAAATACCGCGACCAGGGCCTGGTGGTGATCGGTGTGCACGCTCCGGAATTCGCCTTCGAACGCGACGTGAACAACGTCACCAAGGCCATGAAGGACCTGGGCATCACTTACCCGGTGGCCATCGACAACAACTACAAGATCTGGCGCGCCTTCAACAACCAGTACTGGCCGGCGCATTACTTTGCCGATGCCAAGGGCCAGATCCGCTATCACCATTTTGGCGAGGGTGACTACGCCGAGTCCGAACGAGTGATCCAGCAACTGCTGCGTGAGGCGGGCGCTACCAAGGTGGCGGGCGGCTTGATCGAAGCCGATGCCAAGGGCATCCAGGCCGCACCGGACATGAACGAAGTGCAGTCGCCGGAAACCTACCTGGGCTTCCAGCGCGCCGAGAACTTCGTGACCACCGGCACCCTGGGCACCGACAAGGTGGTGAACTACCCGGCAGCCGGCAACCTGGCCTTGAACAACTGGACCCTGGAAGGCCCATGGAACGTCGGCGGCCAGCAAGCCACCCTCGCAGCGGCCAACGGCAAGATCGTCTACCGCTTCCACGCCCGTGACCTGCACCTGGTGCTGGGCCCGGGCGCCGACGGCAAGCCGGTGCGCTTCAAGGTCAGCATCGACGGCCAGGCGCCGGGGGATGCCCACGGCACCGACGTCGCACCGGATGGCAGCGGCACCGTGACCGAACAACGTTTGTACCAGTTAGTGCGCCAGCCGGATGCCATCAAGGACCGTACGTTCAGCATCGAGTTTCTTGACCCACACGTGGCGGCTTACGCCTTCACCTTCGGCTAACCCGGCGACGTAACGCTTGAACTGAAAACCCAATCAATGTGGGAGCTGGCTTGCCTGCGATAGCGATGTTGAATTCACCACCGCCATCGCAGGCAAGCCAGCTCCCACAGTTGATTGCATTTATCCTGATGTTTCGGAGTGACTGAGATGAAACTGCTTAAGTACTTACCGGCCCTGGCGTTCGCCGCCTTTGTCGGCCACAGCTCGGCGTTCTCCTTCGGCCCGTCCGACGACGCCGTGGCCATCGCGCCGCCGGCCATGGACCTGCCGGCAGACGCGAACAACCTGCAAACCGCGGTCTTCGCCGGCGGCTGCTTCTGGGGCGTGCAGGGTGTGTTCCAGCATGTACAAGGGGTGAAAAACGCCGTCTCCGGCTATGACGGCGGCGCGGCGAGCACCGCGCAGTACGAAAGCGTCAGCGGCGGCGATACCGGCCACGCCGAGTCCGTCGCCGTGACCTACGACCCGAGCAAGGTCAGCTACGGCAAGCTGCTGCAGATCTACTTCTCGGTCGCCCACAACCCCACGGAACTCAACCGCCAGGGCCCGGACAGCGGCACCCAGTACCGCTCGGCGATCTTTGCCCAGAACGCCGAACAGCAAAAAGTCGCCCAGGCCTACATCGCCCAGCTCGACGCCGCGAAAGCCTTCGACAAGCCGATCGTGACCAAGATCGAGATGGGCAAAGCCTTCTACCCGGCGGAGTCCTATCACCAGGACTTCCTGACCGAAAACCCGTCGTACCCCTACATCGTGATCAACGACCTGCCAAAGGTGGCCCAGCTGAAAAAATTGTTCCCTGAGCAGTACCGCGCAGAACCGGTACTGGTGAAAAACCAGTAGACCTATGATCGTTCCCACTTTCGACGATCGTTCCCACGCAGGACGATCGTTCCCACGCTCTGCGTGGGAACGCCGCCAGGGCGCTCTGCGTCCGCTCTTGAAGTCGTGACGCGGAGCGTCACCGGATTCATTCCCACGCGGAGCGTGGGAACGATCAGCGTGGGAACGATTATCAGACGACTTCAAGGTAGGAGCTATGAATCGCCCGCGCCAACTCCCGCACGGTGTCGATAAAATCCGTCAACCGGCTATGCAGCCCATCCTCCAGAATCTCATCAATCCCTGTATACCTCAGCCGCGCCTCAAACTCCGCCGCCAAACGCTGGGCCGTACGCCCATAACTCCCCGGCAGGTCCGCCAGGATATGGCTCAACTCCTCGATACACGCATGCAACGAGCGCGGCACATCACTGCGCAACAGCAACAACTCCGACACCGACCGCGCATTCAGCGCATTCGGGTACAGCTCGGTATACGCCTCAAACGACGACAGCGCCCGCAACAACGCGCTCCACTGGTAATACCCGCGTGCCGAAAGGTCGCTGACTTCCTCGGACTCTTCCCCAAACATTTCATACCGCGCGTCCAGCAACCGCAACGTGTTATCCGCCCGCTCGACAAACGTCCCCAGCCGAATAAACCGATACGCATCGTTACGCATGATCGTCCCGGACGTCGCCCCACGAAACAGGTGCGAGCGCTGCTTCACCCAGTCACAAAAGTGGCTGATGCCATGCCGCGCCAACCCGCCGGCCGCAATACTGCGCATCTCCAGCCAGGTGGCGTTGAGGTTTTCCCACATATCAGCCGTGATCCGCCCCCGTACCGCATGGGCATTACCCCGTGCAGCCCGCAGGCAATTGTAGATACTGGCGGGGTTTTCCTCGTCGAGGGCGAAGAAGTGCAGCATGCGCTCGGCGTCCAGTTGCTGATGGCGCTCAAGGTAACTGTCCAGGGTGCCGCTGCTGAGCAGCGACATGGCCAACTCGTCCAGCCCGTCACTGCGCCCGGCCTGGGGCATCAACGACAGCGAATAACTGACTTCCAGCATGCGCGCCAGGTTCTCGGCACGCTCCAGGTAACGGGACATCCAATACAGATCTGCGGCGGTTCTACTCAGCATACTCAGCCCTCCACCACCCAGGTGTCCTTGGTTCCGCCGCCTTGCGACGAGTTGACGATCAATGAGCCTTCGCGCAGCGCCACGCGGGTCAAGCCACCGGGCACCAGGCGGGTTTCCTTGCCCGAGAGCACGAACGGTCGCAGGTCGATATGCCGCGGCGCGATGCCGTTTTCGACAAACGTCGGGCAAGTGGACAGGCTCAAGGTCGGTTGGGCGATGTAGGCGTGAGGGCGGGCCTTGATACGCTGGCGGAAGTCCTCGATCTCGGCCGCGCTGGACGCCGGGCCCACCAGCATGCCGTAGCCGCCGGAACCCTGGGTTTCCTTGACCACCAGCTCCGGCAGGTGCGCCAGTACGTGGGACAGCTCATCCGGCTTGCGGCACTGGAACGTCGGCACGTTTTGCAGGACCGGCTCTTCATCCAGGTAGAACCGGATCATCTCCGGCACGTACGGGTAGATCGACTTGTCGTCCGCCACGCCGGTGCCGATCGCATTCGCCAGCACTACGTTGCCCGCGCAGTACGCCGCGACCAGGCCGGGCACGCCGAGCATCGAATCGGGGTTGAAAGCCTGCGGGTCGAGGAAGGCGTCGTCGATGCGGCGGTAGATCACATCCACGGCCTTGGGGCCGTCGGTGGTACGCATGAACACCTTGAGGTCGTGCACGAACAGGTCGGCGCCTTCCACCAGCTCCACGCCCATTTCCCGGGCCAGGAATGCATGCTCGAAGAACGCGCTGTTAAACCGGCCTGGCGTCAGCACCACCACATTCGGGTTGTCCAGGCGGCTGGAGCTTTTCAGGGTCTTGAGCAGCAGGTTGGGATAGTGGTCCACCGGGGCGATGCGTTGCTTGGCGAACACCTCGGGGAACAGGCGCATCATCATCTTGCGGTCTTCGAGCATGTAGCTCACGCCGCTGGGGGTACGCAGGTTGTCTTCGAGCACGTAGTAGGTGCCGTCGCCATCGCGCACCAGGTCGACCCCGGAGATGTGCGAGTAGATATCGCGGTGCAGGTCCAGGCCGACCATGGCTTTCTGGTATCCCTCGTTGCCCAGCACCTGATCGGCGGGAATGATCCCGGCCTTGATGATGCGTTGGTCGTGGTAGATGTCGGCAAGGAACATGTTCAGCGCATTCACCCGCTGGATACAGCCGCGCTCGATGACACTCCACTCACTGGCGGGGATGCTGCGGGGGATGATATCGAAGGGGATCAGGCGCTCGGTGTCTTGCTCGTCGCCATACAGGGTGAAGGTGATCCCCGCGCGGTGAAACAGCAGGTCGGCTTCACGGCGGCGCTGGGCCAGCAGTTCTGGCGGCGTGTTGGCCAGCCAGCGGGAGAATTCCTGATAATGCGCACGGCAAACGCCTTGTGCGTCATTCATTTCATCAAAGAAAGATCGAGCCATTCCAATTACCTTGTCAGTGCCGGGACTAACTGCGCTTTGGCACTGCCGCTTTAGAAAACGCATTTTTTTATGAGCCCGTGGCTGATGGTGCCAGCAGGCCTGGTCCTTACTTTCTTTTGGGGTGGGCTCTGGGTCGGGGGGTAACGATTGCTCCTGTATCCGGGCAGATAAAGGACTAAAGCAATGCCTGTGCCATCCACCTTGTGGCGAGGGAGCTTGCTCCCGCTGGGCTGCGCAGGGGCCCCAAAAAGGAATCAGACCGCTGCGCACTGGAGCGCTGTCCCGGTCCAGCGGGCCCAAGCTCCCGCGCCACCGATGCGGCCCTATCGCCTCAAAACGGTGCACTGATTACTTGAACTTTGCACCAGCCCGGTTCTTCTAAACTGCTTCAAATGCCAGCACGGAGCACGGATGTGCCCAGAATCATCTCACCCGACACCCCGGAATCGAGCCTGACCGACCACAGCGAACACAACGCGAAGATTTTCGGTTCGCCCAAGGACCGTCTCGACTTTTACCGGCGTGAAATCCAGTACGAAACCAGCATCCTGGCCAACCGTACCGACGCCTACCTCACGGCCCAGTCATTCCTGGTGATCGCCTTCGTGTCCGGCATGGGCAACCTGAACCCCGAATGGGGCAAGCTGTTCACCCTGGTGGTGCCCGTGTTCCTGGCGACCCTGGGCATTCTCAGTTCCCTCAACGCCTGGCCGGGGATTCGGGCGGCCTACGAAATCATCGACCACTGGCATTACAAGCAGAGCGAACTGCTGCGCAGCGAGCCGGTGATGGGCCTGGCCTACGATGAGTCGCCACTGTTCAGTGAGATGGAGTCGTCCCACAAGGGCTATCGCAAGTCGCTGTTGTTCTCGATGCGCGCGCCCTGGCTGTTCATGGTGTTCTGGGTGATGCTGGGGGCCTACGCGTTTTACATCCAGGTGGACAACCCCGGCTCATAAGCAATTGGAACTTCACCGACCCGCACGGGACCTTACTTTTACGCAGCCTGCGTTTTCCAACAGAGGTGAGCCATGAGCACAGACAACGACCCGCAAACCAGCAACCGTAACGATCCCGCCATCGACCGCGGCGAACCGGCCCCCGGCACCGCGGCCGACGCGCCAAAAGACCCCAAGCCTGCCAGCGACCCCAAGGCCAAGGAAAACGACTACAGTCCAGACTTCAAGCCCGAGCGCGAGCCCAAGCCTGAAACCGATGCCGATATCGATACCCAAGGCGGTTAGAGGAGACGGTGATGTCAGTTGAAATAGACGAAGACGATGAACTCAATGACCCGGGCAATGAAGACCCGGGTTCATTGATGGATGATGCCGAAGTACCGCTTAACGACCTGGATGATGCCGCTGACGTCGGCAACACTGAAAACCAGGAGTAGACGTCATTGTTGTGCCTGGGCACGTCGTTCATACCACGCCAGCATCGGCTGCGTGCTGAGACCATGAACGACGATGCTCAGGGCAATGACTGACAGCGTCAGGTTCACCGCGACCGCACTGCTGGTGCCCACCAGCCCGTGGTTGATGGCATAGAACAGGTAGTAGATGCTGCCGATCCCGCGAATCCCGAACCAGCCCACCAGCCCGCGCTGATGGCGATTCAGCAAGCTGCCCCAGGGTATCGACAGCACGCTGAGGGGGCGAATCACGCAAAACAGCACCGCCCCCACCGCCAGCGCCCGCCAGTCCCAATGGCTGACCAGCACCACGCCCAGCAGGGTCACCAGGAACACTTCCATCGAACGCTCTACCAGCCCACCAAAGGCGAGCATGTCGCCCATCATCACCCCGGCGGCGATTTGCGTGTCCTGCAGTTGCCCGACATCGCCATGCAACGCATGCTCCGGCTCAACTTCCATGTGGCCAACCACCGGCTGTGCCAGATGTTCCGCCGGGGTTTGTGAGTTGCCGGTGGACTTGAACTCGGCCTGGCGCAGCCCCAGGCCGGCGGCAAATACCGACAGGAAGCCGTAGCCGCCGATGGCTTCGGCCACCACATAGGCGAGGGCGATCAGCGCCAGCGTCAGGTAGTCATTCGGTGACAGGGTGCTGTCGGCATTGGTGATACGCATCTTCAGGGTGACGCGACCGATGCCACGCCCCATCCAGTAGCCCACGAGCAACCCGGCAGGTACGGCCCAGAGCAGGTTTTTCAGCACCCAGCCGCCCAGCCAGTCACCGTCGAACCCGCCGTGCTGCATGAAAATCAGCGCAAAGATCACGAACGGGAAGGCCGTGCCGTCGTTCAAGCCTGCCTCACCGGAAAGACCGAAGCGCAGCGCGTCATAATCCTGCGCGTTATTGACCTGCACCAGGCCCGCGAGCACCGGGTCGGTGGGCGCAAGGATCGCCCCCACCAGCAGTGAAACCCCCCACGACAACCCCAGCAGCCAATGCAGCACCAGGCACGTCCCGAGGATGGTCAAGAGCATCACCGGCCCGGCCATGCCAAACGCAATGCGCCAGGTTCGGTGCTTGAGGGGCAGACGCAGTTTCAGCCCGCTGACGAACAGCGAAAACAGCACCGCGACTTCCGTCAGGTGTTCCATCCAACTGGCCGAGGCCTTGATGTCCAGATGCAGCAGGTCCATGCCCAGCGGGCCGATACCCACGCCGAGCAACAGGCACACCGCCGAGGTGGTGACCGGCATCCAGCGCAGGTAGGAGGAGGTGAGGGCGAGGGTGAGCAACACCGCGCCCAGTACGGCCATCCATAGGATGAAGGTCATTGAATAGTCCCGGGCATGGTCTGTGTGAACGTTTGAGGTTTGCCGGGAGAGAGAGGTTCAAAAAACGCGCATTGCCTGCCCGGACAATGCGCGGTTTGTCAGGTCGCCAGGCGTGTTACGTTGGCATTGAGGGTGCTGTTTGGGGTGAAGGAAAAGGTGAACCCCGAGTCGAGAAACTTTTGCAGCCCGTCATTATCAAGACTGAATACCGTTGCACCGACCGATTGATCAAGAGTGCCAGTGGCATCGAACATGGCTTTGTCCAGGCCGGCTTGGTTGGTGTTGTAGATATAGAGCTTTCCATCACTGCTCTTTTGAATATAGGCGGTGTGTACGATATTGCCGTCTGCTTTATTGCTCATAAAGTTGATAACGCCTGATTCGGTAATGTCCGCGGGCCTGAATACGGCGCTGGTATTCTCGACAGTAATACCCATCAGATCCTTGTAGCGTTGCGTGTAATTGGAATCCCCGCTCCTGACCACACTGCCCAGCACGGCCTCGCGAGTTTTCAACGGGAGTGCATTGTCTGCCATCCCGACGAACATGGTTTTTTCGTAGCAGATTGTCCCGGTGTATCCCGTTTTGGCATGGAGCTTCTCCAGTTTGTCGCGAAGCGCTTCTACCGGCACGGCGTCAGCTTTGAAATTTTCCAGCGGCTCGCCAAAGGGCTGTCTGGTTTTCACATTCAAGGCGTGCCAATTACCGGTGGCGTCATCAAACTTCGCAAACACCTTGGCTTCTTCGGTCGCATTGGCCGCCTTGTAAGTGCCTTCGGCAATGCCGGGCTTTTTCGCCAGTGACGTCAGGTCGACACTGCGCAAGGCGCCACGCAGATGATTGACGCCGTTACGTCCAGCGGTCAGCGTGGTGCGCCCCAGCTTCAATGCACTCCGGGCCAGATCATCAGCCCCGCTCAACGGATTGAAACTCCCCAGCGCCGCGCGCCCGACAATCTTCGCGCCCTGGGCGAACTTGCTGAAAGCCGATGCGCCGGCGGCCACGGCCTTGGCCCCCCTGGCTGCCGCACCGAGGCCCACGGCAAACCCAAATATATCCAGGGCCAGGTCGCCGACACCTTCGCCGATGTTGCCGTTTTGAAAGTTGACGATTGCCGACCTCAAGGGGATCAGGTTGAGGAGGAATTCATTGACTTTCTTGTAAAAGGGAACCTCGGTATCAAGCGTGGTGACCCCCTCGGCCTCTTTTTTGAATGACCGGATATCAACATCCTTCACCATGGCATCGGCAATATAAGACGTTCGGGCACTGCCAAAGCTCTTGGGGTTGGCGGCCTGGATTTTTTCATCCGTCAACCCGGGTGCGTACTCGCCCGAAGGTATGACTTCTTCCAGGTCTTTATGGTAATGGGTGTGATTGGAAGGCTGTTTGCCTGCCGTGAAGTCACCCAGGTCCGTACGCTCGGTAATCTTTGCGGTCCTGAGATTGATTTCGTAGATGTGCACCTGGTTGTTGCGCCTGGTTTTCACCAGCAGGCAATTGTCGTCGGGCACCCGCTTGCGGGTTTCCTTGCCAAAGTTGTCCTTATCGACGTCGACTTCCCTGACCACTGTGATTTCGCCGTATTCCAGGTTTTTACGGTCTTCTTCAGGGAGCCGCGAAACCATCCACTTGACCTGGGTCGCGACGCTTTTTTCGATGCCGTCGGCGTATTCCCCGAACGCGTCCTGGAACACGTTCGGCATACTTGGCAGGTCTTTGGTTTTTTCCAGCACCTCGCTGAGGTTCAACGTACTGGATGAGGTCACCCAATGATTGTCAGCGGGGGGCGGGGGCCCAATTCCAAGTACCCCTACGGCCGGTGGTTCTTCGACGCCAGGTCGATGGTGAAGCGCGTCCTTCATATACAAGTCGAGGATCGAATAAGGCCCCGGGAAATCGCTATGGGCGGGTTCCAGCGTGATGCTCTTGTCTTCCAGGGTTGCCGTATCCATGCCTGGCAGGGCTTTGCGCAACTGCTCCAGGGCCATTTCCTTGCGTAATGGCATCGGCATGCTCTGTGTTTGACTGGCCGCGCTCAGCTCGGTGATCTGCGCATCGAATGCATCGCGTACATCATTCATTTGGCCTTCGGTCACCGGATACGGCATACCGTTCGCGCTTCCCCAATCCTTGAGCGCCTCTTGCTGGGCGGCATATTCGACATAACGCTCCTGGGCGGAGACCGGCGCGACCTCAGCGTGGAGCATGACCTGCCCGTAGGACATCCCTGCGGTTGAACCCGGAGACTGCGCTTCGATGCGTTCTACCGCGGTGACAAAACTGACCCAACTATGGGAACCCGGGGTGACCTGGTCCGGGATGTCTTTAACCAGGAACTCCGGAGCGCGGGTGGAGAGCAGCAGATGCGCTTGTAGCGCCGCTGCCTCGGGTGACGATGCCTTGCCGGTGCTGACAAGATGTTCGGCCAACCGGCTGACGATACCGGAGGCGGGTTTGCCCCAGGTACTGTTCCCGGTCACGGCAAAACCGGCGATGTGATGCCTGGACCTGGGGTCTGTCGCGCGGAACGAGTTGTCTTTGTCCACACTCATGGCCGCCAACAGCCAATCAGTGGCACTGCCTTTGATGGACTGCGCGTCAAATTTTGCCTGGAGGGCCTCGCCCAACGCCTTGCCCTTGGGGGAGCGGATCAGCGAGTCGAGCACCCGCTGCGGGTCAGCCAGCTCGGAAGGCGTGAACGACTTGCCCTGCATGAGGTATTCCACTACGTTCCTGGCGCCGTTCAAATCAACGTCGCCGATCTTGCCGCGGCGCAGGTCGGACCGCAGCTGATTCGCCGCCTCGGGCGCAAGCGGGGGCTGCCATTCCAGCGCACCGCCATAATTGCCATGGAGCGGCGCCTGGAGTTCAGGCCTGAGCAGATAATTCGTCAGGTTCTCCACCTCCTCGGGCGTGGTTGGCACGTCCCAGCCATTGATCTCAAGGAATTCCTTGAGGCTAATGGTGCTCCCTGAGTCGGTGCTCCCGACCTGGCGGTAAGCGCTGTCGGGGTGAAGCTCGACTTTATTCTTTTGCAGGTAGTCGAGAACGTCACCGCTCCCAATGCTGCCCGATCGAATCCGCTCAAGCAGGTAATTGAGTTCACGCCCCACGGTGTTCAGCGTCTGGGTATTGCCCACCAGGGCTTTCTGGCGTTCAACCTCATCCTCACCACGGGTTTCGTGCAGGTCCGCAAAACGCGGGCCGCTCACGCCGGTAAAAGCTTTGTCGCGCGCCAACTCATCTGCACGCTCGTGGGCATGATCCGGCAGGATATGTTCTTGCTCTTTGTAGAATTGGCTCACCAACCACAGGGGGGCACTGTTGCTGTTTTGGGAGAGCGGCGGTTTGAAGGGGATCGGGTTACCGTCGCCGATAACGCGTGCGGCGTCCCTGACCTGTGCGCCCACCTGCGCCCAGCCTTTGTCATCGGGGCCGTTGGGTTGCGCGGCGGCGGAGGGCCTGCGCTGGTAGGTGATCTTCCCGGTATTGGGGTCAATCATCACTGAATTGGGGTTTATCCCGTTTTCCCTCATCCAGTCACGGACTTGCGGGGACTCCATGGCACGCCCCAACTGCGACCACCACTGCCCGAACGTTGAGTTCGGCGGAATGTTCTCGACCATGATCGCGTCGTCATGGCCGTCGCCCTTGACCTGACGCAGCGCGCTGGCTACCTGGCCTGCCAGTTCACCGTCGGCATCGGCACGCGGGCTGGGGATCCTGGTCCCGGGGGAGCCTGGCGCGGCATTTTCCGGCGCTGCGGCCTGGAGCCGCGCCGGGGGAAGCGGCTTGTCAGGTGCGTTCAAAGGAATGAAAGAAGCCGTAGCCTGAGTAGGAGCAATTGTCATAGGAGGGGGATCCGGTAATTTATCGAGTACACCCAAGCAGCGCTTCGCTCCAGCGGGTGTAACTCTTCGTACCCGATGCCCCCTCAGCGATTCCATCCCACTGGCATGCAGATTGATACGGCGTTTTACGCGCCCATGCTAAGGGTGCGCCGCGGTCCTCAGCCGAATCATGTCGATCAGCTGGCGCAATCCCGGCTGCGACTGACGCCGGCTGGGGTAGTACATGCACAGCGGCGCGCCGATGCAGGCCCAGTCGGGCAGCACTTCCACCAGGCGCCCGTCGGCCAGTTCCGCCAGCACGCGATTCTCCAGGCAGTAGGCGATACCCACGCCTTGCAGGGCCGCATCAACGATGGTCTGGGTGTCGGCCGCGCTGAAGTGGCCGGGCACATCGAGCCGCTGCTGGCGTACGCCATTGCCCAGTTCCCATTTGTAGGTGGTCTTGTCGCCCAGGTACATGCGTACACAGGAGTGCGTGAGCAAGTCCCTGGGCACTGCAGGTGTCCCTGCCTGTGCGAGGTAGGCCGGGGAGGCGACCATGATCCAGCGCAGCTCGCCGGTCAGCGGCACGGCCACCATGTCCTGGGGCACCGTGGCGCCATAGCGGATTCCTGCGTCGTAGCCCTCTGCGACGATGTCGAGCATGCGGTCCTCGATCATCACGTCCAGGCGCAGTTGCGGGTAGGTGCGGGTGAACTCGCCGAGCACCGGCGAAATCAGCAGCACCGCGGCATCCCGGGGTACGTTCAGGCGCAGGCGGCCAATCGGCGCCTCGCGGTACAGTTCGAGGGTGTCGAGGCCGTCCTGGATCGTCGCAAAGCCGGCACTGAGTTTTTCCGCCAGTACCACACCGGCATCGGTAGGCTCTACGGCGCGGCTGGTGCGATACAGCAATTTGACCCCCAGGCGCGTTTCCAGGTTGCGCATGGTGTGGCTCAGGGCCGAGGTGGTGACGCCAAGTTCATTGGCGGCATGCCGGAAACTGCGGCGACGGATGATCGCCATGAAGACATTCAGGTCGGCCAACTCGGAGCGATTGAACGCAGCCATATCAAGCACCTTATATGGGGTTTGGGTTGCACGCGGCGTTGAGCCCGATTCAACCACGGATGATCTAGAGTAATCGTTTTTTTACTGATTGTTTCTGGCGGAGGCTTTTTCATGAGTATCGAAACCATCAAGATCCCAGGCATCGACAAGGCCGTCTCGCGGATTGCACTGGGCACCTGGTCCATGGGTGGCTCGATGTGGGGCGGCGCCGATAATGAGGTCTCGGTCAAGACCATTCGTCATGCGCTGGCCAGCGGCATCAACTTTATCGACAGTGCGCCGGTCTACGGCCTTGGGCTGTCGGAAGAACTGATCGGCCGGGCCCTGCGCGGTGTACGCCACACGGCGGTGATCGCCACCAAGGCCGGGTTGCAATGGGACGACGGCACGGTGCGCCGCAATGCCACGGCCCGACGTATCCGCAAGGAAATCGAAGACTCACTGCTGCGCCTCGAAACCGACTACATCGACCTCTACCAGATTCACTGGCCCGACCCGTTGGTAGCTCAGGAGGAAACCGCCGGCGAGCTGGAAAAACTGCGCCGTGAAGGCAAGATCCTTGCCGTGGGGGTGAGCAATTATTCGCCTGCGCAAATGGACGATTTCCGCCAGTACACGCACCTGGACACCGTGCAGCCGCCCTACAACCTGTTTGAGCGGGCGATCGACAGCGATATCCTGCCGTACGCCAAGCAAAATTCACTGGTGGTTTTGGCTTACGGTTCGCTGTGCCGGGGTTTGTTGAGCGGCAGCATGCACGCGGCCACGGGTTTTACCGGGGATGACGTGCGCAAGCTCGACCCGAAATTCAAGGCGCCACGCTTTGAGCAGTACCTGGCGGCGGTCGCGGCATTGGACGTGTACGCTCGCGAATGCCACGGCAAGTCTGTGCTGGCCCTGGCGTTGCGCTGGGTGCTGGACCAGGGCCCCACGGTTGCACTGTGGGGCGCCCGCCGGCCGGAGCAGCTCAAAGGCGTTGAAGATGCGTTCGGCTGGCAGCTCACGGCCGATGACCTGCAACATATCGACCGTATTCTGGCCAGCACGATAAAAGACCCGGTAGGGCCGGAGTTCATGGCCCCGGCCCAGCGTTAACCTTTGCGACAGGGATGTCTTGCAGCTGCAAAACACAAAAGACATTCCTTTGGCGTTGAGGTTTTTGGCATGAAGCGCGGTCCCTTGTTCAAGATCATGGGTGGTTTGCTGTGTGTGGTGGCGGTGGCAGCCGCCTGGAAATGGCGCGGCAATCCCGATGTGCTGTGGCAGATCGTCAGCCGTCAATGCGTGCCCGACCAGAACCAGCACCAGAATCCGCGCCCCTGCCTCGAGGTTGATCCGGACAAGGGGTTCGCGCTGCTCAAGGACATCAACGGCCCGTACCAGGACTTACTGATCCCCACCGATAAAGTCACCGGAATCGAAGACGTCGCGCTGGCCCGGGACTTGTTGCCGCATTACTTTGCCCAGGCGTGGAAACACCACGATGTACTCTCGGCCGGCCTGCAAACGCCGATTGCCGACCGTTATGTATCCCTGGCGATCAACTCGCGGTATGGCCGCACGCAAAACCAGTTGCACATTCATATCGCCTGCCTGCGCCCCGACATTTTCAACACCCTCAACGAACGCGCGGCAACCCTCGACGAGCACTGGCAAACCCTGCCGGTAAAACTGCAGGGGCATACCTACAGTGCCCGTACGTTGTCGGCGGTGGAATTCGACCTGCGCGACCCATTGGCCATCCTGAATGACTACGTGCAGGCCCAGGGCGATGCCATGGCCAGTTACAGCTTGCTGTTGGCACCGGCGGCGAACGGCAACTTCGTACTGTTGACCACGCGGTTGACGCTCAAGGAATGGAACCTGGCCTCCGCCGAAGAACTGCAGGACCGCCAATGCAACCTGATGAGCAAACCACCACAACGACCTATTTTAGCTGTTAACGACATCCGGTGAAGTTTGCCGTTGAACGAGTGTTCAGTTTCAATTATGTTGGCTGCACCCCCTGCCTGGTAACAGGCGGGCTTGCGCTTTTTCTGATTGAACGAGAGGCACTGGCATGCGGTTTTCACCTTTTGTCGAGCGAATTGCAGGGCAGGGCGTAGCCGCCTGGGACATCCACCACGCCGCCTTCCAGGCCAGCAGCAAAGGCGAAGACATCATCATCCTGAGTGTGGGCGATCCGGATTTCGCCACACCCTCGTTCATCACCGACGCCGCCGTCGAGGCCCTGCGCCAGGGCGACACCCACTACACCGAAATCCCCGGCCGCCCGGCACTGCGCGATGCCATCGCCGCGCGCTACAGCCAGTCCCTGGCTCGCCCGCTCAACGCTGAAAACGTCATCACCGTGGCCGGTGCGCAGAACGCCTTGTTCGTCACCTCGCTGTGCCTGTTGCAGGCCGGTGATGAAGTGATCGTGCTCGACCCGATGTACGTCACCTACGAAGCGACCCTCAAGGCCAGCGGCGCAACGCTGGTGCGGGTGCCGTGTTCCGCCGACTCGGGCTTTCGCCTCGACCCGGCACTGCTGGCTGCCGCCATTACGCCTCGCACCCGGGCGATCTTTTTCTCCAACCCCAACAATCCCACCGGCGTTGTCCTCAACCCTCAGGAATTGCAGGTGATCGCCGACCTGGCGATCGAGCATGAACTGTGGGTAGTGGTGGACGAGGTCTACGAAAGCCTGGTGTTCGATGGCGAATACCATAGCCTGGCCGCGTTGCCGGGCATGGCCGATCGCTGCATCGTGATCGGCAGCCTGTCCAAGTCCCATGCCATGACCGGCTGGCGCATCGGCTGGATCGTCGCCGCGCCTGCGATGGTGGCCCACGCGGAAACCCTGGTATTGAGCATGCTCTACGGCTTGCCGGGGTTCGTGATGGAAGCCGCGACCGCCGCCGTGCTGGCCCACGATGAAGTCACCCAGGGCATGCGCGAAACCTACCGCCGCCGCCGCGACCTGGTGGTAGCAGGTCTCGGCGGTTGCCCGGGCATTCACGTGCGGGCCCCGCAGGCAGGCATGTTCGTGTTGGTGGATGTGCGGGACACCGGCCTCGGCTCCCTGGATTTCGCCTGGCGGCTGTTCCGCGAAGCAGGGGTTTCCGTGCTGGATGCCGCGGCCTTCGGCGAGCCGGCCCAGGGGTTTGTGCGGCTGTCGTTTACCCTGGGTGAAGCGCGACTGGCCGAAGCCTGTGAACGTATCAGCCGCTTCGTCGCCAAGCTCGCCGGAGAACCGCGAATCGAGCCTGCGGCGAAAATCATCAGCGTACAGCCGGTGGCTGCGAAGAAGATGATTGAGGTGCTCGACCTGCATAAACGCTTTGGCAATATCGAGGTGCTCAAGGGCATCTCCCTGACCGCCCACGAAGGCGAGGTGATCTCGCTGATCGGCGCCAGCGGCTCGGGCAAAAGTACCTTGCTGCGCTGCATCAACATGCTCGAAGTGCCGGACCAGGGCAGCATCCACGTCGACGGTGAAAGCATCAAGCTCAACTACGGCCGGCCCGGCGCACCGCTGGTGGCCGACGCCAGGCAACTGGTGCGGATTCGCTCGACACTCGGCATGGTGTTCCAGAACTTCAACTTGTGGCCCCATCGCACTGTGCTGGAGAACCTGATCGAAGCGCCGATCCAGGTGCTGCGCGAAAGCCGGGCCGAAGCCGTCGAGCGCGCCGAAGCCTTGCTCGACCGGGTTGGCCTGGCCGCCAAGCGCAATGAATACCCGGCGTTCCTCTCCGGCGGCCAGCAGCAGCGGGTGGCCATCGCCCGAGCCCTGGCCATGCGCCCCAAAGTCATGCTGTTCGACGAACCCACCTCGGCCCTCGACCCGGAGCTGGTGGGCGAAGTCCTGCGGGTGATTCGCTCCCTGGCCGAAGAAGGCCGCACCATGATCCTGGTGACCCATGAAATGGCGTTCGCCCGGGATGTGTCATCCAAAGTCGCGTTTTTGCATCAAGGCCTGATCGAGGAAACCGGCTCGCCGGACTCGGTGTTTATCGACCCACGCAGTGAACGTTGCCGGCAGTTCGTCAACGCGCATCAAACTCGCTAACTCCAAAAAAAGACGGGGCAAGATCATGAAATCCAAACGATTGGCAAAGTGGTTGAGCAGTGCTGTGTTGATGCTGGCGGCAGGTACTGCGTTGGCGGCGGAGAAACCCATTGTGTTCGCGGTGGCGGCAGAACCCTACCCACCGTTCACGGTGAAGGGCGGCAATGGTGAGTGGACGGGCTTTGAAGTCGACCTGATCCATAAGCTCTGCGGCTTGATGAAGGCTGAGTGCCAGATCAAGGAAGTGGCCTGGGACGGGATTATTCCGTCACTGCTGGCGAAGAAAATCGACGTGATTTTCTCCTCGATGTCGGTCACCGAAGAGCGCGAAAAACAGATCGCTTTCAGCCGCGCCTACTACGACTCGCTGCTGGGCATTGCCGGCCCCAAGGGCACCACCGTCGAGGTCACGCCGGCGGGGTTGAAGGGCAAGATCATCGGCGTGCAGATCTCCACCGTCAGCGCCAACTACCTGAAGAAGTACTACGAGAACATTGCTGACCTGAAGTACTACGACACCCAGGAATCGGCCAACGCCGACCTGATTGCCGGGCGCACCGACCTGATGATGGCCGACGGCGTCGCCATCGCCATGATGGTCAAGACCCCTGAGGCCCAGGGCCTGGCCGAAATCGCCGAAGTGCCTTACGACCCGATCATCGGCCGCGGCGTGGGGGCTGGCCTGCGCAAGGAAGACACCGAACTCAAGGCCCGGCTCGACAAGGCCATCGGTGAGTTGCTGGTGAGCAAGGACTACGCCGACCTGTCCCAGAGCGTGTTTGGGGTATCGGTCAGCCCGTGCAAACGCGCCGACACGCCTGCCTATGTGAGCAAAGTCTGCGACAGCCCCTACACAAACTAACCCGGTAGAAAGGGAGTGCTTGTGGCGAGGGAGCTTGCTCCCGCTGGGGTCCGAAGCGCCCCCAAAAAATGGGCCTGCTGCGCAGTCCAGCTGGAGCAAGCTCCCTCGCCACAGGGTCACTGCGTGTCATCGAAATAGGGAGCAGCGATGTTCGATCTACTCAACTTCAGCGAACAAGGCTGGGGCAATGCACTGCTCAAAGGGCTTTGGATGACCCTGCAGATCTCCGCCGGCTCGTTTGCGGTGGGGCTGCTGATCGGCCTGGTGGTGGCCTGCGCCAAGCTCAGTGCACCGCGCCCGATAGCCATGCTGATGCGCGGCTACACCACGGTGTTTCGCGCGGTGCCCGAGTTGCTGCTGATCCTGCTGCTGTATTACGCAGGCTCGATGGGCCTCAACGCATTGATGCTGTGGCTGGGGTTTGCGCAGTTCAACATCAGCGGCCCGCTGGTAGCGGTCCTGGTACTGGGGCTGGTGCAAGGCGCGTACGCCTCGGAGATTTTCCGCGCGGCGATCCTCGCGATTCCCCATGGCCAGATCGAAGCGGCGCGGGCGTTTGGCTTGAGCGGCTTTGGCCTGTTCCGTCGGGTGACCCTGCCGATCATGGCGCCATACGCCCTGGCGGGGATGTCCAACCTGTGGATCAATCTGATCAAGGACAGCGCGCTGATCAGCGTAGTGGGCACCAACGAGCTGCTGTACACCGCCAAACAGGCGGCGGGCTCGACCCGGCATTACCTGTTGTTCTACCTCACGGCCGCCGCCTTGTATTACCTGGTGACACTGGCCTCCAACTACCTGTCCGGGCGCCTGGAGCGACGTATTCGTCGCTGGATGCCGGTTGTCGAGTGAGCCGCACATGCCTGAGTGGATAAGTTATTACGCAGGACTGATCGCCAAGGGCTTGCAGACGACGCTGTCGCTGCTGGTGATCTCGGCAGTGCTCGGCTTCGCCCTGGCGGTGCTGGTAGCGCTGGCGCGGCTGTCCCGGCGCAAGTGGCTGGCCCGTTGCGCACTGGGCTACACCAGTGTGCTGCGGGGCACGCCGCTGCTGATCCAGATCTACATCTTCTATTACGGCCTGGGCAGCCTGTTTGCCCAGTTCCCGATGATTCGCGGGAGTTTCCTCTGGCCGTTCCTGCGGGACGGTTACTGGTACATCGTGTTCGCCCTGGTGTTGTCGGTGGGCGCGTACGTCGGTGAAGTGATTCGCGGCGGGCTGCTGGCCGTGCCCAAGGGTGAAATGGAAGCCGCCTCGGCGTTCGGCATGACGCCACGCCAGGCACTGTTGCGGGTGCGCCTGCCACGGGCCATGCGCCTGCTGCTGCCGACCCTGGCGGGGGAGACGGTGATGCTGCTCAAGTCCACGGCGCTGGCCTCGACCATTGCCGTGGTCGACCTGCTTGGCGCCGCCAACGTGGTACGCGCCCAGACCTTGCAGATCTACCAGCCGCTGCTGCTGGTGGCCGGGGTCTACCTGTGCCTGACCTTTTTGATTGAAGCCCTGTACGCGATTGCCGAGCGACGCGGCACACCGTTGCGCAGGTCTGCCGGATGAAAACCGATCGCTCGTTGCAAGGGATTGCCCTGTGCTCGCTGGCCTATGCGTTCCTGGCGCTGCAGGACGCCGGGATCAAATGGCTGGTGGCCGACTATTCAGTGTTCACCATCCTGTTCTGGCGCAGCCTGGTGGTGGTCGCCGCGTGCGTGATCGCCGGGCGAATGGGTTTGCTCAAGCGTGCCTGGCACTCGGTCAGCCGCAAGCTGTTGATCATCCGCGGCCTGCTGTCGCTGCTGGCCTGGCTGCTGTACTACACCGCCGCCAGAGACCTGACCCTGGCGGAAATGACCACGCTGTATTTTTCCGCACCGATCATGGTCACGTTGCTCGCGGCATTGATCCTCAAGGAGCGCGCCAGTCGCGGCCAGTGGATTTCGCTGATCATCGGCTTTGTCGGCGTGGTGATCGCCTGTCGCCCCAGCAACATGCTCGACCCATTGCCAATCGCCCTGACATTGGCGGCAGCACTGTGCTGGGCGTTTACCTATATCCAGTTGCGCCAGGTGGACGACAACACCTCGGTGCTGGAGCAGATGCTGATCACCAATGTGGTGTTTGTGATCTGCATGGCGCTGACGCTGCCCTGGACCCACACGCCATCGCCGACCCCGGCATGGCTGGGCATGCTCGGCGCGGGGCTGGTGGGCGGGATTGGCCAGTTCCTGCTGTTTGCGAGCTTCCGCCGGGCCACGGCGACGCTGCTGGCGCCGTTTGAATACACCGGTTTGATCTGGGCGTTCCTGCTGTCGAGCCTGGTCTGGGGCACGGTGATGGACGTGTCGCTGATTTTCGGCGCCGTGCTGATCGCCATCAGCGGCACCCTGGCCATGCTCAGCGCCCGGCACCCCGTGTCACAGGATGTGGTCGGCGCCGAATGCTCCGTGACGCAGCCCCTGTATCCAGCAACGGCAGATGTGCAGCCCGTTGGCGGGGCTGAAGGTGCCGGGGTTGAGGCACCACTCGAGCCAGAGTCCGTCGAGCATCGCCGATAAGCCGATGGCGGCCAGGCGCGTGTCGTGGATCACGAAGCCTTCGCTCTCGGCCAGGTCGTCGAGCAACTGGCGGATCAGGTCGAGGTAGGCGCGGTAGCTTTTTTCATGGGAGTCGTTCACGTGGTTCGAGTGGCGGATCAGGCTCCAGAACACCACCCAGACGCCCAACAGTTTCGGGTCCATGACCCGCGAGGAAAACGAGCCGGCGAGGAATGCATCGAGCCGCGCGGCAGGGCCCACGGCCTGGTCGACTTCCTGCCACAGGGCGGTGGTCAGTTCGCTGGCGAGTTTGTGGTAGGTCTCGGCGATCAGTGCATCGATGCTGCCGAAATGGTGATTGAGCAACCCCACCGAAACCCCGGCTTCAGCGGCGATGCGCCGCACGGAAATGCCGGCATGCCCGTCACGGGCGAGGCTGGTGAGGGTGGCGGCAATCAACAGGTCGCGACGGTCTTCGGCCACAGGCACACCCTCGGTGAAGATACATGGTTGAACGTGTGTTCAATATATACCTGCAGAACCAACAAGAGGAGGGCAACGGCATGGCAAAAGACCTTTCGTGGCAAGTCCCCGGGGATTCCGGGAACACCCTGCACATTGGCGCCTGGCGCTTCGAGGGTGACGGCGACGGCCCTCGGGTGCACCTGCAGGCCGGTGTGCATGCCGATGAAATCGCCGGGATGCTGGTGTTGCATCAACTGCTGCCGCGTTTGCAGGCCTGCCAGGATCAGGGCCGGCTCAAGGGCACGGTGACGGTGGTGCCCCAGGCCAACCCGTTTGGCATTGGCCAGTTTCGCCAGGGGCGGTTGTTGGGGCGGTTTCACGAAGCCACCGGGCAGAATTTCAACCGGGCGTTTGATCATTCATTGGCCATGGAGCGGCCAGCCAGCAACCTGGCGCAATGGCAGAAAAGCCTGGTGCAACTGGCCGCCGATGCTGACCTGGTGCTGGACCTGCACACCGATGATGAAGCCCTGCCATATCTCTACATCCACCGCAGCTTTTGGCCCGCGGGCCGGGCGCTTGCGGCGGCGTTGCAGGTGGATGTGGTGATTGTCTGGGACGAGGGTGGTGATGGGTCGTTTGAGGAGACCATCATTGATCATGGGCAGCCGCGGTTGGCGGCGACGATTGAATTGCGTGGGCAGGCGGATGTGAGTGATGCCCTGGCCGGGCAGGATGGTGATGGGATCTGGGCTTGGCTTTGTGCCAGTGGGGTGATTGATGAGGCGCCGGTGATTGCGCAATGGCACGGGCAGGTGGTGGATATGGGCTGCATGGAGACCATCCTGGCGCCGTGTGCCGGGGTGTTGGTGTTTGAGAAAGGTTTGGGTGAACAGGTGGAAGAGGGTGAGCGGTTTGCGCGGATTATTCGGCGGCCTGGGGATCCGGCTTCTGAGGTTGTACTGCATGCGGCGCAAACCGGGCGGATGGTGACGGGGCATCGGGAGCGGCTGGTTTCACAGGGTTCGGTGGTGGCCAAGTTTACCGGGACGCGGTTGTCTGAGGGGTACAGCGGGGGGGTGTTGGATCCTTAGGCGGGAGTACATATCCGTTTCTTCGGTTATGGCTGGTATTGGTTCCGCTCTTACAGCGGCTCACTTTTGAAGAGCGCAAAAGTAAGCAAAACGCTCTTGCCCCACCACTCG
>NZ_JACAPT010000039.1:0-25754 GCF_013385565.1 Pseudomonas sp. E6002
AACTACCTTGAAAAACGCCGGCTGTAAGAGCGGAACCCATATCAGCAACAACCCAAATAACGGATATACACCCAAATCCAAACCCAAACCCACAAACCACCTTACGGCAGCAAAGCCAACTCAATCAGCTCATGCAGTTCTTCAACCTCAAGCGGCGCGGTAGAAAACAGATTACGAAACACGGTTGGCGCAACGATCAAATTGATCAGCCGATCCACGCTGGGAAGTGTCCCGGCGTCGTCGGTGTACCGATCCAGGATCGTCTCCAACTGCCCGGTGAGAATCCCCACGCAATACCCCGGCGCCTGACTGCATTGCACATCACGCATCATCTCGCGGCCAAGGTCAGAGCTCATCTCATCACGGTATTGCTCACCCCAGGCCCGCAGGTCTCCGCGCAGGCTGCCGGTATCAGCCGGCTCACTGTCCGGGCGCAGACGGGCCATCGCAACATCGGCCAGCAGCGCCGCCAAGTCACCCCAGCGCCGGTAGATGGTCGAAGGCGTCACTCCGGCGCGCGTGGCTATCTGCGGCACGGTCACGCTGGAACGGTCCTGCTCTTCGAGCAATTCACGCACCGCCGAATGCACTGATTCCTGGACCCGGGCACTACGGCCCCCCGGGCGGAGCCCTTCTTTTATCGCCATGCGTAAAACCTTAACACAAAGAATTTGCTTTAAGCGCCATCCGGTAGCACACTCCGCAAAAGCAAAATATTAGCTTTAGCGGAGCGTGCCCATGTCCAGCGTTACTTCTCATCGTTCCAGCCTGGTGTTTCTGGCGATCACCTTGCTGACGTTTCTCGCCGCCTCCAGCGCGCCGACCCCGTTGTACCACCTCTATCAAGAGGGCCTGCACTTTTCGGCGGCGATGTTGACCCTGGTATTTGGCATTTACGCCTTGAGCCTGCTGGCTGCATTGCTGACCGTGGGTTCACTGTCGGACCACCTGGGGCGCAAGCCGGTAATTTTTGCCGCGCTGCTCCTCGATATGCTGGCGATGCTGCTGTTTATCAATGCCGACAGCGTCGGCTGGCTGATTGCCGCCCGCACGGTACAAGGCTTTGCCACCGGCATGGCCACCGCCGTACTGGGCGCCGCATTGCTCGACACCGACCGCCAGCAAGGCCCGCTGATCAACAGCGTAGCGCCTTTGCTGGGCATGGCCTGCGGGGCCATGGGCTGCAGCCTGCTGGTGGAGTTCGCGCCGATGCCGACCACGTTGATTTACTGGACCCTGCTCGGGTTGATGATCCTGCAGGCATTGTACGTCTGGCGCCTGCCGGAGACAGTCAGCCGGATTCCGGGGGCCCTGGCCTCGCTATGGCCCACCTTGCATGTACCGCCCCAGGCCCGACGCGCCTTGTGGATCTCGTTGCCGGTAGACGTAGCCGTATGGGCCATGGGCGGTTTTTATCTGTCCCTGGCGCCCTCGCTGGTGCGGGCGGCGACCGGGTCCACCTCGAACCTGATCGGCGGCGGGCTGGTGGCGGTGTTGACGCTGAGCGGTGCGGTGATGATTTTCAGCCTGCGCAACCGCCCGGCGGACAAAGTCCTGCGGTTGGGCGCCGTGCTGCTGGCGGTGGGTGTTGCGCTGATCCTCACGGCCGTCCACAGCGCCAGCCTGCCGCTATTCTTCATTGCCACGCTGATCGCCGGCGGTGGTTTTGGCTCGGGATTCCTCGGTGCGCTGCGCAGTGTTTTGCCGTTGGCCTTGCCCCATGAGCGGGCGGGCTTGATGTCGGCGTTCTATGTGCTGAGTTACCTGGCGTTCTGTGTGCCGTCGCTGTTGGCGGGCAACTTGACGCGCACCTTCGGTTTGATCGCCACCACCGACGGTTATGGCGTGGTGCTGATCGTATTGGCACTCGGCGCGTTGGTGGCGTTGCTAATGCAGGATTTGGCGAAGAGCAGGGCGACGGCGGGTAATTGATTCGGTAATAATTCGTCACCCTTACGCCTTGGGATTCACCCATGAAGATCATCCGCAGCAAAGAATTCACCGGCAGCCGCGCCTGGGAGGCGCTGGACATCGCCAATATGAACGGCATCACCACCCGTTTGCATTGGACCGACCAGCCGTATCGCTGGCACGTGAATGACGGCGAAGAGGTGTTCGTGGTGCTTGATGGCCAGGTGCAGATGCACTATCGCGAAAACGGCAGCGAACAGATGGCCTTGCTTGAGGTAGGCGACATCTTCTACGCCAGTGTCGGCACCGAGCATGTGGCCCATCCACAGGGCCCCGCACGGATTCTGGTGATTGAAACCGAAGGCAGCATTTAATGGTATATCTACGAAACAGATAACAGTTAGAGATATTACCCGTTATATAGATATTCGATTCGGTTCTACCATGGTCTCAACCTCATGCGAGGAAGAGGAATACACCATGACTTGCCCGAATACGCTTCACAGCAGCTTGAAACCCTTCAGTCACCTGACCCGTCCTCGGGAAGTGATTCGCCAGTTCACCCCCAACTGGTTTGCCGCCACCATGGGCACCGGGGTGTTGGCGTTGGCGCTGGCGCAATTGCCGGTCAACCTGGCGGGGCTGCACGCCGTGGCCGAAGGGCTGTGGCTGTTTACCATTGGCCTGTTTGTGCTGTTCAGCGTGCTGTATGCGGCGCGCTGGGTGATGTTTTTCCACGAGGCCCGGCGCATTTTCGGGCACTCCACGGTGTCGATGTTCTTCGGCACCATCCCCATGGGCCTGGCGACCATTATCAACGGCTTCCTGCTGTTCGGCGTGCCGCGCTGGGGGGATGGCGTGGTGCAACTGGCCGAGGTGCTGTGGTGGCTCGACGTCGCGATGGCCCTGGCCTGCGGGGTGCTGATCCCGTTCATGATGTTCACCCGCCAGGAACACAGCATCGACCAGATGACTGCCGTGTGGCTGTTGCCGGTGGTGGCCGCGGAAGTCGCCGCCGCCAGCGGTGGCCTGCTGGCGCCGCACCTGGCCGACGCCCATTCGCAACTGGTGATGCTGGTGACCAGCTACGTGCTGTGGGCGTTTTCCCTGCCGGTGGCGTTCAGCATCCTGACCATCCTGATGCTGCGCATGGCCCTGCATAAACTGCCACACGCCAATATGGCCGCGTCGAGCTGGCTGGCTCTAGGTCCCATCGGCACCGGTGCCCTGGGCATGCTGGTACTGGGCGGTGATGCACCTGCCATCTTTGCCGCCAACGGTCTGCCCGGCGTCGGTGAGATGGCCAACGGCATCGGCCTGGTCGCAGGCATCACCCTGTGGGGCTTCGGCTTGTGGTGGATGCTGATCGCGGTGCTGATCACCCTGCGTTACCTGCGGGCCGGTATCCCGTTCAACCTTGGCTGGTGGGGCTTCACCTTCCCGTTGGGCGTGTACTCGCTGGCCACGCTGAAACTGGCGAGCACCTTGCACCTGGGTTTTTTCAGCATCGTTGGTTGCGTGTTGGTGGCGGCGCTGGCGCTGATGTGGCTGATTGTCGCCAAGCGCACGGTGCAGGGCGCCTATAAAGGCGAGCTTTTTGTATCGCCGTGCATTGCAGGACTAGCGAATAAGTAAGCAGGATTAGGTAAAGTCGTGGCCTGGAAAAACCAATAACAGCCTTCAGGCCACGCAGGAACACGGACGATGAGCCACCCCTCGCAATTCACTTTGCTGCGCAAACGGCGTTTCCTGCCGTTCTTCATTACCCAGTCCCTTGGTGCGTTCAACGACAATATATTCAAGCAGTCGTTGATCCTGGCGATTCTCTACAAGCTGACCATCGAGGGCGACCGCTCGATCTGGGTCAATCTCTGCGCGTTGCTGTTTATCCTGCCGTTCTTCCTGTTCTCGGCCCTGGCCGGGCAATTTGGCGAGAAGTTCAACAAGGACGCGCTGATCCGGGTGATCAAGATCGGCGAAATCGTGATCATGTCCGTGGGCGCGGTGGGTTTCATGTTCAACCACCTGGAGCTGATGCTGCTGGCGCTGTTTGCCATGGGCACGCACTCGGCGCTGTTCGGGCCGGTGAAGTACTCGATCATGCCCCAGGCCCTGCACGAAGATGAGCTGGTGGGCGGCAATGGCCTGGTGGAAATGGGCACGTTCCTCGCGATCCTCGCGGGCACCATTGGCGCCGGGATCATGATGTCGTCCACCCATTACGCGCCGGTGGTCTCGACGGCCATCGTCGGCATTGCGGTGCTGGGCTACCTGGCCAGCCGCAGCATTCCGCGCGCGGCGGCGTCCAGCCCCGAGATGCGCCTGAACTGGAATATCTTCAGTCAGTCCTGGGCCACCTTGAAGCTCGGCCTGGGGCAGACACCGGCGGTGTCGCGCTCGATTGTCGGCAACTCGTGGTTCTGGTTTGTCGGCGCGATCTACCTGACGCAAATCCCGGCCTACGCCAAGGAATGGATGTACGGCGACGAGACTGTGGTCACGCTGATCCTCACGGTGTTCTCGGTGGGCATCGCACTGGGTTCGATGCTGTGCGAAAAGCTCTCCGGGCGCAAAGTCGAGATCGGCCTGGTGCCGTTCGGCTCGTTCGGTTTGACCGTTTTCGGCCTGCTGCTGTGGTGGCATTCCGGCGGCTTCCCGCAGAACGTCCAGGCCAACGACTGGATCGCCGTGCTGAGTTACGGCCAGGCGTGGTGGGTGTTGTTCGATATCCTCGGCCTTGGCGTATTCGGCGGCTTCTATATCGTGCCGCTGTACGCGTTGATCCAGTCGCGTACCGCCGAGAACGAGCGGGCGCGGGTGATCGCGGCCAACAACATTCTCAATGCGCTGTTCATGGTGGTCTCGGCGATCGTCTCGATCCTGCTGTTGAGCGTGGCCAAGCTGTCGATTCCCGAGTTGTTCCTGGTGGTGTCGCTGCTGAACATCGCGGTCAACACCTACATCTTCAAGATCGTGCCCGAGTTCACCATGCGTTTCATGATCTGGCTGCTCAGCCATTCCATGTACCGCGTCGAGCACAAGAACCTCGAGCTGATCCCGGACGAGGGCGCGGCATTGCTGGTGTGCAATCACGTGTCGTTTGTCGATGCGCTGTTGATTGCTGGTTCGGTGCGTCGGCCGATTCGTTTTGTCATGTACTACAAGATCTACAACCTGCCGGTTTTGAACTTTATCTTCCGTACTGCCGGGGCGATTCCGATTGCCGGGCGGCATGAGGACATCCAGATCTACGAAAAGGCCTTCCAGCGGATTGCCCACTACCTTAAGGACGGCGAGCTGGTGTGCATCTTCCCGGAAGGAAAATTGACCTCCGATGGCGAGATGAACGAGTTTCGAAGCGGCGTGACGCGGATTCTTGGAGAGACGCCGGTGCCGGTGATTCCGATGGCGTTGCAGGGGTTGTGGGGGAGTTTTTTCAGTCGCGATCCGAACAAGGGCTTCTTCCACCGGATCTGGTCACGGGTGACCCTGGTGGCCGGCGCGCCGGTGACGGTGGAGGCGGCGACGCCCGAGGCGTTGCATGGTCTGGTTGGCACGTTGAGGGGTGATCTCAAGTAGTCAAGTTCTGGTGCTCAGGACCTTCTGCGCTGAAGGGCCTGGGCAGGGACTGACTTTGATGTGGGACAACGCTTGCAGTTTGTAGTTTTGGGTAATAAATCACTCATCCTGCGGAACCATTTCTTTCTAATTGCCACGCAGTCATCGTAGTTGTCTAACCCTAAGGATGATTTTCGATGAACATGCAAGTGAGTACTAACCCTCCCGCTTTACAACCGCCTTTACATACTCTTTCTACAGCACCCCCCGATAAGTTACAGGATAAACAGGGCGAGCCTTCTGCGCCGATAAAGATCATCCCGAATATGCCATTCAATGAAGGTGGGGTCCAGATAGATTTAAGTGTTAGGGGCGGCGGGCGTGGTTTTTTCTCCCCGCCAAAAGACCAGGCGTTAACGATTAAGACGGGTGACAGCGCGGACAAAATTCATATTAAAAATTCGGCTGATGGAGGATTGACTGCCGAGATTAATGGCAAGACCTACGACATTCCTTTCGATACCAAGAGTAATGGTCAGCAGCATCTTGAGATCCAAAGCAACGGCGGAGACGACAATGTCACTATTGACGACGACGTAAAAGTGCCCGTCAGCGTCAAGCTGGGAGCCGGCAACGATCGATTCAACGCTGGAGGCGGCAGGACCAATGTCTACGGCGGTGTTGGTAATGACACCATTCAATTGGGCAGCGGTGTTGGGTATGCCGAGGGCAACGATGGGGATGACACGATCACCGGAGGCTCGGCATATAGCGTCATGTATGGGGGTAACGGCAACGACAAGTTGCGGGGAGCAGGTGGTGGCACTTACATGGACGGTGGCAGCGGCAATGATTCGCTGCGTGGGGGCGGTGGGAAGAACGTCATGAATGGCGGGAAGGGAAATGATGTTGTAGATGGTGGTGCTGGTCAGAATACAATTTATACCGGCAAGGGGCAGGATACGGTTAATTCAGTATCTGATAAGGATATTGTTTACGGCAAGAAAGACGACACTATAAAACGCACGGGGAACTCTAAGTTCGTTGAGGTGACGCCGTCTGACGTTGGTAAAAAAGCGTTTGAGGTTAAAGGGGATGGTGAGTTCAAGCAGCGCGTTGAAGATGATCTAGAGTTTTTTCGGGGTTCTCCAGTAGGGCAAAAAATGCTTGGGGCGTTAGACAAGACTCCCGCGCCGATAAAAATAGAGAAGGTGCCAGAGTCGGAGGGTATCTTTTATAAGTACGGACGTAAGGACTTACAACCACTCAATGAGCACCCACCTCAAGATTCGCAACACGGATTCATCACTAATAACACGCCAGGTATGCCGGCTGATGATGCAACAGTCTCCTACAACCCTTCGTTCATTATGGACAAGTACGAGCGTCCAGGCGTCTCAACCCTGTTCCATGAGTTCGCCCATGCGTACGACGGTGTCGACGGTAAGTTCTTGCCCGGAGAAACTGAAGTACCGCCAGAAACTAGCGATCCCCGCAGGCCAACTCGTGAGCCAAATTTGGAGCGGCAAGCCGTTGGGTTACCAACGGACGGTGAACCTTATGATTTTGATAATGACCCCTCAACGCCCCCTACCAGTACAAACCCGGAGCCGTATAACGAAAATGCACTTTACAAGGAATGGGGGAAAGAACCGCGTGAACGCTACTATGACGTCTGATGCATCACAGAGTAGTAAATAGCGTGCCGTACTCGGTGGACTATTAAGTCCACCTTGTTTTTATTGCCGGTGAGTGGCTCAGGCGCTGATCTTGAGCCCGATCAGCCCACAGATAATCAACGCCACACTGGCCAGTCGAAACAGCGCCATGGACTCCCCGAACAGGATAATCCCGGCAATCACCGTGCCCACTGCACCGACGCCGGTCCAGATGGCATAGGCGGTGCCCAACGGCAATTCCTTCATGGCCAACCCCAGCAACCCGAGGCTGACGGCCATGGCGGCAATCGTCAGGGCCGTGGGCAGTGGCTTGCTGAAACCGTCGGTGTATTTCAGTCCGACGGCCCAGCCGACTTCAAACAGTCCGGCAAAAAACAGAATGATCCAGGACATGATGACCTCCCTTCTTAGGTGGGGTCGTCCCCGGATTAAGCGCTTGATTGCGTCGCGAGGTCGTCCCCGCGAAGCCCGTTAGAGTGCCGAATATTGATCAGGTGATCAAGTTTCGGACTTGCCCGCCAACAATTCGCGGTCTTCCTTTTCGCTCATTCGCCGGAAGTACGTAGCCAGGAGTGCCCCGGAAATATTGTGCCAGACGCTGAACAGCGCACTCGGCACCGCCGCCAGCGGCGAGAAATGCGCACTTGCCAGTGCGGCGCCCAAGCCGGAGTTCTGCATGCCCACTTCCAGCGACAGGGATTTGCGTTGTGCCAGCGGCAGCCCGAACACACGGCCGGTGAAATAGCCCAGCAGGAAGCCAAAGGTGTTATGCAGGATCACCACCGCCATGATCAGCAGGCCCGACTCGGCAATCTTCGCCTGGCTGGCCGCCACCACGGCGGCGACGATCGCCACGATGCTGACCACCGACACCAGCGGCAACACCTCGACCGCATGCCGTACCCGGGCGCCCAGCAAGCGCTGCGCCACCACGCCCAACACGATCGGCAGCAGTACCACTTGCAGGATCGACCAGAACAACTCCATGAACGACACCGGCAACCAGGCCGAGGCCAGCAGCCAGATCAGCGCGGGCGTCAGCAGCGGAGCGAGGAGGGTGGTGACGGCTGCAATGGCCACCGACAGGGCCAGGTCGCCTCGGGCCAGCCAGGTCATGACGTTGGACGACGTGCCGCTCGGGCAGCAGCCGACGAGGATCACACCGACGGCAATTTCCGGTGGCAGGTGAAAGACCTGGCACAGCAGCCAGGCCACGCCGGGCATGATCACGAAATGCGCGACCACACCCAATGCCACGCGCCACGGATGGCGCGCGACTTCAGCGAAATCTTCAAGTTTGAGGGTCAGCCCCATGCCGAACATTACCAGGCCCAACAGCGGCACGATGGCGCCTTTGAGGCCGAGAAACCAGGCGGGTTGCAGGAACGCAACCACGGCAAAAATCAGCACCCAGTAGGCGAAGGTATTGCCGACGAAACGGCTCAAGGCGGCGAGTGCACGCATGGGGTTGGTCCTTGTTATTCGATTTTGGAAGTGCGCATGCGATCAAATGTGGGAGCGGGCTTGCTCGCGAATGCGGTGTGTCAGCCAGGAAGATATCAACTGAAAGGACGCATTCGCGAGCAAGCCCGCTCCCACATTTTGATCTTCACAAGGCTTTAGATACCTTGTGGGGTTTCTTCGCCACCCAGTGCCTCAACCAACGCCGGCAGGAAGTCGCCAAACGTCAGCATCATCAGGGTAAAGCTGGCGTCCTGCTGGCCCAGTGCTTCGTCGCCGCCGTCCTGTTCAGCCTGATCCTGCAGCAGGTCTTCGAACTTCAGGCGCTTGACGGTCATTTTGTCGTCCAGCATGAAGGACAGCTTGTCCTGCCAGGCCAGGGACAACTGGGTCACGACTTTGCCGGTGGTCAGGTGCAGTTGGATCTCTTCGCCGGTCAGGTCCTGGCGTTTGCAGCGCACGATGCCGCCGTCTTCGTGGGTGTCGCGCAGTTCGCATTCGTCGAGGACGAAGAAGTCATCGGCCGGTTTCTGGGTGGTGACCCAGTCGGTCATGATGGCGGTTGGCGCGGTTTTCACGGTCAGCGGACGTACCGGCAGGGTGCCGATCACTTCACGCAGGGTGGACAGCAGGTCTTCGGCACGTTTCGGGCTGGCGGAGTTCACCAGGATCAGGCCTTGTTTCGGCGCGATGGCGGCGAAGGTCGACGAGCGACGGATGAACGCGCGCGGCAGGAAGGCCTGGATGATTTCATCCTTGATCTGGTCGCGTTCCTTTTTGTAGACCTTGCGCATTTGCTCGGCTTCGATCTCTTCGACCTTTTCCTTCACCGCATCACGCACCACGCTACCCGGCAGGATACGTTCTTCCTTGCGCGCAGCGATCAGCAGGAAATCACCGCTGACGTGTACCAGGGGCGCGTCTTCGCCTTTACCGAAAGGGGCGACGAAACCGTAAGTGGTCAATTCCTGGCTTGCACAAGGGCGCGCCAGTTTGGTGGCCAGTGCAGTTTCCAACGCCTCGGCATCAACAGGCAGATCTTGGGTCAGGCGATAGATAAGCAGGTTTTTGAACCACATGGGGTGAGTCTCTCCTTATATACAAAGGGGGGCATTATTCTCCTCATGGCGTCATAGGCCAACCCTCGCTAAGCCATTGGAAGGCCTGAAAAAAATTATTTAAGAAAGTGCTTGCCAGACTATGGGGCGCTCCGTAGAATGCGCGCCACACCGAAAGTGAAGGGTGATTAGCTCAGCTGGGAGAGCGTCTGCCTTACAAGCAGAATGTCGGCGGTTCGATCCCGTCATCACCCACCATTCGCTTTATGTGTTACGCGCAGCGGTAGTTCAGTCGGTTAGAATACCGGCCTGTCACGCCGGGGGTCGCGGGTTCGAGTCCCGTCCGCTGCGCCATATTCGGTCACCTGGAACGCTGAACGCCAGGTACCACAGGAAGCCCGCTCATTGAGCGGGCTTTTTGCCGTCTGGGGTTTGCTAAAACCATCAGTCAGAAAAACGCCCCCGATCATGTACCGTGATCGGGGGCGTTTTTGATTGGGTTCAGAAATCCCAGCGGGTGGTGACCATAAAGTTGCGCGGCTCACCATAAGCGGCGGAGTTATAGAAGCCGATGTTGGTGTAGTAGGACTTGTCGAAGATGTTGTTGACGTTCAGGGTCGCCGACACGCTCTTGGTGATCTGGTAACGGGTCATCAAGTCCACCAGCCAGTACGCCTCCTGGGAGAACTCTTCATAACCGCCATGGGGGGTGTTGTAGATGTCCTGCCAGCCCACGCTTTGCCAGCGCACGCCACCGCCGATGGTCAGCTTGTCCAGGTCGCCTTTGAGCTTATAAGTGGTGTACAGCTTGACCTGGTCTTCGGGCTCGAACGTGGAAATCTTCTGGTCCTGGTCGTCACGCACCACCTTGTGGGTGTAGCCGGCCTGAATCTGCCAGCCCGGGCTCAACTCGCCGGACACTTCAAGCTCGTAGCCCTTGGTGACGGCCTTGGTGCCTTTGTAGGCATAGTTCTGCGGTGTAGGTTTCAGGTTGTTGTAGTCGTCGTCGGAAACGGCGCGGTTGTTTTCATGGACCTCGAAGTACGCTGCGCTGGCGTTCAGGCGTCCGTCGAAGAAATCAGCCTTCATGCCCAGCTCGTAGTTTTGGCCTTCGTCCGGCTCAAGCAACTGGTTTTGCCGGTCGCGGTTGTAGTTCTCCTGGGGCATGAAGATATCGGTGTAGCTGGCGTAGACCGAGTAGGTTTCATCCAGGTCATACACCACGCCGACATACGGTACGAAGCGTCCGGTCTCGCGGTAGGACGGGTTATTGCCGGTCAGGTGGTAATTGACCACGCGGCCACCGAGCAGCAGCTTCAGGTCATCGGCCAGGTTCAGGCGTGTGGTCATGTAGGCGCCGGTCTGGCGAATGGTGTCGTCGATGTATTGCTGCGGCGCGCCCCAGTAAGGTTGGGGGGCGTGGCCGTGCCAGTTATTGAAGTCGACGAGGTTGGGGGCGAGGTTCCAGTAGCCCTTGCCGTTCCAGTCCGAAATGCCGATGGAGCCGCCCACCACCAGTTCATGCTCACGGCCGCCCAGGCTGAAGGGGCCGCTTGCGTACAGGTCGGCGGAGTCGCTGACGGTTTCCCCGGTGTATTTTTGCGAAGTGACATGTGCGGTGCCGTCTGCACGGGGCTCGTCACCCTGAATCGAAGCCATCAGTGCATGGTAGCCGTTGATCTTGTGGTCCAGTTGCAGTTTGGTCACCCAGCCGTTGCCGAGGTCATGTTCAAGCATGGCGAAGGCG
Source organism: Pseudomonas sp. E6002 (assembly GCF_013385565.1). Lineage (NCBI taxonomy): Bacteria > Pseudomonadati > Pseudomonadota > Gammaproteobacteria > Pseudomonadales > Pseudomonadaceae > Pseudomonas > Pseudomonas sp. E6002. The sequence continues at coordinate 11,415 of NZ_JACAPT010000039.1, forward strand.
GTACGGGTGTATTGCTCCCAACTGCTCCAGTTGGCCGCGTTGTTGAACGAGCGCTTTACGCTATTGCGATCGCCATTGGCGTTGATCAGCGGAAAACTGCCGGACCAGCTCGAGGCGGTGGGCAGGCTGTCCTGATAGTCGCCGCCCACGGTCAGCATCGTGTCGGGGGACAGGTCGAATTCCATGATGCCGTAGTACACCGGGCTTTTGCGCGAGTAACGGTCCATGAACGAGCGCTTGTCCTGATACGCCGCGACGGCCCGGCCACGGACGTTGCCGCTTTCGGTCATCGGGCCGCTGACGTCCAGTTCGCTGCGGTAGTTGTCCCAAGAGCCCGCGCCGAGGCTGGCATGGCCCTGGAAGTCAGCCGTGGGTTTCTTGCGCACCAGGTTGATCGTGGCACCCAATGAGCCGGCACCCGTGAGCAGGCCGGTGGCGCCTTTAAGCACTTCGACCCGATCATAGATCGCCATGTCGCTCAGGGTATTGCCCGCCGAATAGGCGACGTTGCGCGCGGTGGAAGGAATGCCGTCGTACTGGAAGTTATTGATGGAGAAACCGCGGGCGTAGTAGTTGGTGCGGTCGGTGTCGAAGGCCGACACGGTGATGCCCGGGGTGTGGCGCATCACGTCGTCGACGTTGTTCAGGCCGAAGTCATCCATGTGTTTGCGGGTGACGACGGTCACCGATTGCGGGGTTTCCTTGGGGGTCAGCACCAGCCGCGTCGCAGTCGCGATGCTGCCTGGAGTGTAGGAATCAGTCCCTTCAGTAACGTTGCCCAACTGGTTGGAGCTGACCTGGGTCGGGCCTAGTTCCATGGCGTCGGTGGCGGCAGGGTCAGCTTCGAGCGCGTACACCTGATCACCTTTGATCACGCGGTAGCCGCTGCCCTGTAACAGCCTGTCGAACCCTGCGTCCACGCTATAAGTGCCTTTCAGCCCCGGCCCATTCAGCCCCTGCAGGTTCTGGGACTGGAACACGATAGCCACGCCCGCTTGCTGGGCGAACTGGTTAAGTGTGGCGCCCAGCGGCCCTGCAGGTATGTCGTAGGCTTGGGCCGCGACGTTTACCGTATCGGCCTGGGCCAGATGGGTATTGAGCAGCGTCGTCGCGAGCAGTGTGAGGGTCAGCGGCGCGCTGCTCAGCAGGCGTCTGCGGGGTTTGGAAGGGAGCGGCATGACGATGGCAGTCCTTTAGTTATCGATATACCTTCCTTGACGGGTAGCTTTAAACAAAGCGGAAACAATTTGGATAATTATTTTTTGCTCTCGGTATCCGGGCTGACGATCATCAGCCACGGCGTAAAGGTTTTCAGCGTGATCGGCAGGGTTTGAGCCAGCATCTGCAAGGTGCGGTCGGTGTCATCCAGGGGAAGTACGGCCGAGACCTTGAGACTGGCCAGTGCGGCGCGATCAAACTGCAAGCGGCCCGAACGGTGACGGGCGATCTCATCCAGCACTTCCGGCAACGGTCGGTTATCCACCACCAGTTGATGGCGGCGCCAGGCCCCATTGATGCTCGCCGTATCGACGCTGCCCGAGAGCCGCACCGCATCCTTGCTGACCCGCGCCTGTGAGCCGGCGTCCACTTCCAGCGTCTGCTGGCCATTCGCGCTTTGGGCGGCAACGCGGGATTCGAGCATGCTCAGCACCGTAACGTCATCCTCGCGCCTGACCACAAATCGCGTACCCAGGGCGCGCAGGGTGCCTTGGGCGGTCTGCACCACAAATGGCCGTTCGCCATCGTGGGCCACTTCCACCAGGATCTCGCCTTGCAGCAATTCGATGCGGCGCTGCCGGCTGTCGAAATGCAGATTCGCCGCACTGATGCCGTTCAGGGTCAGCGTCGAGCCGTCCGCCAGCCGCAGGGTTTTCCATTCGCCGGGACCGTTGTGCACATCGGCCATCCATTGTTGTGGATAAGGACTGTAGAGCAGCGCCATGGCGGGAAGGCCCAGGCTGCAGGCCAGTACCAACGCGCGGACGTAGTTTTTGCGCGCCTTCCCATGCCGGGGAAAGGCCGCACTCAAGGCCGCCCGGGCCGGTGCCTTTTGCCCGCGCAGGGCCTGCATCCGCGCAATCACATCTTCCATGCGCGCTGCTGATGCGGCGTGTTGCGGGCCTTGCTGCTTCCAGCGCTCGAACGCCTGGCGCTGGGCCTCGGTCAATTCACCTTCGTGCAGGCGAATCATCCATTCGGCGGCTTGTTCATCGATCTGTTGGCGGGAGGCGGGCATGTGCGGTTCAGATATCCACGCTGTGGCTGCAATGCAGCAGGGCCTGGATCAAATACTTGCGTACCGTACGCTCCGACAATTTCAGGTGGCGGGCGATTTGCTGCTGGGTCAGGTCTTCGAGGTAATACAGCACAAACGCCTGGCGCATATTGTCGTGCATGCCTTCCAGCAGGAAGGCGATGTGCTCGAGGGCTTCCAGGGTGGTGTGGATCTGTTCGGGCGACTGGAAACCTTCCAGGGTTTCCACCGTCAGCATCAATTCCTGAAGGTAGGCGTGCTCAATCTGCTTGCGCCGTGCCTGGTCGATGATCAGCCGCCTGGCGGTGGTACTTAAATAGGCGCGGGGTTCGCGGATGGCGGTCACCGACTCGCGGGCGTGCAGAATCCGCGCGAAGGTGTCCTGCGCCACGTCGGCGGCGTTATGGCTACAGCCCAGTTTTCGGCGCAACCAAGTGAACAGCCAGCCGTGATGCTCGCTGTACAGCTCGGTAATCTCCCGTTGGAACGGCGGTTCACCCACAGACATAAGGCCCGGCCCAGGTGTTATTGAGAATAATTGTTAATTGTGGGGCCAAGGCTTGGGCAAACGCAATAGACTCGCGTTTGCACCCAAAGCGCCGGTTTTGCGGGGTGCGCGGGGTCGAAGACAAAATATTTTAAATAAATTGCATTTAAATCATGACATTACGGAAAAATGCTATAGAATGCGCCCCACACCGAAAGTGAAGGGTGATTAGCTCAGCTGGGAGAGCGTCTGCCTTACAAGCAGAATGTCGGCGGTTCGATCCCGTCATCACCCACCATTCGCTTTATGTGTTACGCGCAGCGGTAGTTCAGTCGGTTAGAATACCGGCCTGTCACGCCGGGGGTCGCGGGTTCGAGTCCCGTCCGCTGCGCCATATTCAGGTCACCTGGAACGCTGAACGCCAGGTACCACAGGAAGCCCGCTCATTGAGCGGGCTTTTTTGTGCCTGGGATTCAGCTCAACGACTGAATGCCCGGTTCGGTTTGCACGGGTGCAATGCTGTTTCGCCCCATGAAGGCCAGGACCACCAACGCCGTCAGCACGGTGAATCCCGCGAGCAGTTGCAGCAAGGTGTTGAACCCCGCGATGTAGGCGCTGCGCAGTGCTTCCAGCGGAAGGGCGGCCGAGGCCAGTTGCACGTTGCCCATGACCAGGCCTTGGGCAATCACTGACACGTCGGCCCCTGCGAGACCCTTCAGGTGATGTGCCACCAATGCGCCCAATACCGCCATCGTGATCGCCAGCGCCACGCCTTCACTGGCCACGCGGGTGGTGTTGAAAATCCCCGCCGCCATTCCCGCGCGCTCCTTGGGCACCACGCTGATCGCCAAACCATCCATCAAACCCCACGGCAGCCCGGTGCCGATCCCGATGACCAGCATTGCGGCGATGGTCTGCGCAGGCTGGTTGGCCAGGCTTAATCCCCACAGGCCCACCGCCGCGATCAGCAAGCCAATGGCACACAACAGTCCTGCTGAGAGCCAGCGGGTCAGCGATGCGGCGATCATCGGCACCACCAGCATCGGTGCCGATAACGCGAGCATCATCAAACCCGCGTCCAGCGCGCTGGCGCCTTCCACACCGATAAACCGCAGGGGCAGCAACACGATCAGCACGATGTAGCAGTAACAGGTACCGATCGGCAGGAGCTGCACGCCAATAAAACGCGGGAAGCGAAACAGCCGCAGCTCCAGCATCGGTTGGCTGGAGCGGTTTTCGACGAGGATAAACACCAGCAAAAACACCGCCGCCGCGATCAGCAGGGCATCAACCAGCGGCGACGTCCAGCCGTGCTCCGGCGCGAGGATCACCGCCGTGGTCAGGGCTACCAGCATTGCGGAAAACGTCAGTACACCAGCGGTGTCCAGCCGCATCGCTTGCGGGTCGCGGCTTTCACGCATTTTGGGCGCGGCAAACAGCAGCGAAATACCGGCCAATAATGCAGTGCCGAGAAAAATCGAGCGCCAGCCCCAGTGCTCGATCAGCACCCCCGACAGCAATGGCCCAAACGCCAGGCCTGCACCGAATGTGGTGCCCAGCAAGCTGAAGGCGCGGGTGCGGGCATGACCGTCAAACTCCTGGGCCAGCGCCGCACAGCCACTGGCCAATGCCGTAGCCGCCGCGACGCCCTGCACGCCACGCAACACATCCAGCCAGAAAATCCCCGGTGCCACTGCCAGCAGCAAGGAGACCACGGTAAACAGCGCCATGCCCCACAAGAAAAGACGCTTTCTCCCATAGAGGTCGGCGAGGGTGCCGGCGGCCATCAACAGGCTGCCGAAACTCAGCATGAACGCGTTGGTGATCCACGCCAGTTGGCTGGGCTGGGCGGCAAATGCCTGGCCGATAAAGGGCGTGGCGACGGCGCCGCCGGTAAAGCTCATGGGCAATACCAAGGCGGCCAGGCAAATGGCCGCCAGGATGGAATATCGGCCATGGGCGGGCGCAGATTCGGTTGTAGTGGTCATAGGGGCATTCCCGCGAGTTTGAAGATTAAAAGACTCTAATCAGGATGCAATCACGGATAAACGGGCTTACATTCCTTTCATAACGGACTTGATGGATGCAATGACGTGACCGATAACTTGAGCGGCGTGATCGCCTTCGTGAAAACCGCGGAAGCCCTGAGCTTCACCGGCGCGGCCCGGGCGATGGGGATTTCCGCTTCGGCGGTGGGCAAGAATGTCGCCAAGCTTGAGGCGTCACTGAATGTGCGGCTGTTGCACCGCAGTACGCGTAAGGTCAGCCTCACCGCCGAAGGCCAATTGTTCTACGAGCGCAGTCGGAAAATTCTCGACGACCTGCAAGACGCCCGCGCCATGCTTTCCCATGCGATGCAGGCACCCCGGGGCAAACTGCGGGTCAGCCTGCCCACCATCGGTTATCGCTTTCTCTTTCCGCACATGAGGGCGTTCCGCAAAGCCTACCCCGAGATCGAGCTGGAGCTGGATTTCAACGACCATCTGGTGGACGTGATCGAGGAGGGCTTCGACGTGGTCATCCGCAGCGGTGGCCTGGCGGACTCGACCCTGATGGCCCGCAAACTGGGACCGTTCAGGTTTGTGCTGTGCGCATCACCCGAGTACCTGCGGGCCAACGGTCGGCCAGAGTCCCTGAGCGATTTGGAGCATCACCCGTGCTTGCGTTACCGCTTCGCCACCACCGGCAAAATCATGGACTGGACCTTGTCCGCCAACCCGGCCATTACCCAGTTGCGCCTGCCCACCGCGCTGACCCTGAACAACATGGAGGCCATGCTCCGGGCCGCGATGGACGGCCATGGGATTGCCTACGTGCCAGACTTCCTGGCCCGCGAAGCACTCGCCCAGGGCCAGCTGGAAACCGTGCTCGACGGCCATTCCGATGACCAGGGGCAGTTCTGGGCGCTGTGGCCATCCAGCCGGCACCTCTCGCCGAAAATTCGCGTGTTTGTCGACTTCGCCGCCGCACACTTGTTCACAAGCCTACCAACCGGTAGCCCACCTGCAACTCGGTGATGAAGTACTGCGGCTGGGCCGGGTCCGCCTCCAGCTTCTGCCGCAGGTGCGCCATGTGCACCCGCAGGTAGTGGGCGCGGTCCACGTAGTCCAGGCCCCACACCTCGAGCAATAATTGCCGGTGGGTGAGCACCCGGCTCTGCCCGCGAATCATCGCGCACAGCAGGCGGTATTCGATGGGCGTCAGGTGCACCGGCAGGCCTTGGCGCCACACTTCATGGGTCGCCAGGTCCACCTCGATATCGCCAAACGCCACCTTGCTGGTGGCCGCCACGGTGCCGGTCTGCCCATGACGGCGCAGTTGCGCACGGATGCGCGCGAGCAACTCGGGTACGCCGAAGGGTTTGGTCAGGTAGTCATCGGCGCCGGCGTCCAGGGCGGCGACTTTTTCCTCTTCGCGATCCCGCGCCGACAACACCAGGATCGGCACCGCCAGCCATCCCCGCAGCTCGCTGATCAGCTGTTTGCCGTCGCCGTCCGGCAGGCCGAGGTCGACGATCACCAGGTCCGGCTGACGGCTGGAAGCGTGGATCAACGCGCGTTTGACGCTGTCGGCCTCGAACACCTGGAAGCCCTCATCCTGCAGGGCGATGCCGACAAAACGGCGGATGTTGGCCTCGTCTTCAACAATCAGAATGCGTGCAGTGCTCATAGGGCGTCCATTGGGGGCGGAGTACCCGCCGGTAAAGTGATGACGAAATGCATGCCGCGCTCGCTGCCGGGTCTGGCTTCGATGCGCCCGCCGTGGGCTTCGACGATGCGCTTGGCCAGGGCCAGGCCCAGGCCGATTCCGGCGACCGAGGATTCCTGCTGGCCACGGGCAAACGGTTCGAACAGATTGGCCGGCGCGCTGCCCGGGCCGGTGTCGCTGACTTCCAGCAGGATGCTGTCGGAAACGGAACGGGCGGTAACGGTGATGACCGTGCCAGGCGGGGTGTATTTGGCGGCGTTGTCCAGCAGGTTGACCAGCACCCGTTCGATCAGCAGCGCGTCGACTTCCACCAGCGGTAATTGCGGGTCCAGCGTCGTGTTCACCACATGCCGGGCCAGTGGTTCGCGTAATTGGCGCAGGGCGCTGCCGACAATTTCTTCCAGCAGATGCCATTGCCGGTTGAGTCGCACACCGCGCTCCTGCATGCGGGCCATGTCCAGCAGGTTTTCGATCAAGCGTTGCATCGAGGTCGCTTGCTCATGAATACCGTGCAGCAACGCGGTCAGCGGCCCCGGCGGCGCATGGGGCAGGGCGGTGTCGGCGGCGCCGATCAGGGTGGTCAAGGGCGTGCGCAGGTCGTGGGTAATCGCCGCGAGCAAGGTGTTGCGCATTTTCTCGCCTTCCATCTGCACCATCGTGCTTTGCGCCACTTCGACGAAGTGCACGCGCTCCAGGGCAATCGCCAATTGGCTCATGCAGGCTTCCAGCAGGCGGCGCTCTTCGGGCTCGTTGAGGCGTTCGCTTTGCGCCAGTTCCAGCACCAGCACACCGCGCACGCGCATCGGCGCCTTGAGCGGCAGGTAGCAGCCCTTGGCGGCGGACAAGGTGTCGGTGCCCTGGCCGGCGGACTGGCCGTGGTCGTAGGTCCATTGGGCGATGCTGTCGTCGATCGGCAGCCCGCCCGCGCCCACGCTGTGCACGCCGTCGGCGGCGTCCGGCAAGGCCAGGCCGACCCGCGCCTCGAACACGCCGCTGAAAGTGCGCAGCGCCACTTCGCTGATCTGCTCCACGGTCAACGCGGCCGACAGGTCCCGGGCCAGACGCGCCAGGGACGTGGCGCGGCGTTCTCGAGCGGCGGCGGTGCGCGCTTCGTGGCGCAGGCGCGCGGTGAGTTGCCCGGTGATCAGGGCGATGCCGAGCATCAGCGCGAAGGTGAAGAAATACTGGGTGTCGTTGACGGTAAACGAGTAGCGCGGCTGGACGAAAAAGAAGTCGAAACACAGCACCGCGAGCATCGCTGCCCACACGCCGGGGCCGCGTCCAAACCGCAGGGCCACCAGCACCACCGTGAGCAGGAACAGCATCACCACGTTGGCCAGGTCGAACACTTGCAGCAGCAGCGCGGCGATGGCGCTGGCGGTGAAACAGGCGAGTGTGGACCAGAGGTAGGCCAGGGTTCTGCCGGGCGCTGGCGTAGGTTTTTCAATGGCAGGAACAGTGCCCGGCAGTACGCCATGGGCGATCACGATCTGGTCGATCTGCGGATGGTGCCGGCTGATCCGGTCGCTCACCGACTGATGCCAGAACCGCCATGCCCGGCGCGGATGATGGCCGAGCACCAGGCGATTGGCGTTGTGTTCCCGGGCACAGGCGGCCAGTGCTTCGGCGACGTCCATGCCCGGTAGCGTAGCGGTGTCGGCGCCGAATTCGCTGGCCAGGGCCAGGGTTTTCATTGCTGTGAGATAACGCTTGGCGCCGCGGCCCTGAGCTGCCGCGACGTGCACCACGATCCAGTCCGCCTCGAGCTTTTGCGCCAGGCGCGCGGCTTCTCGCACCAGGCGCTCATCACCGGCGTCACCGGCCACGCCTACCAGCAACCGCTCGCGGGCGGGCCACAGGGTCTTGATCGACTGTTCGCGACGGTACACGCGCATCTGCGTGTCGACCCGGTCGGCCGTGCGGCGCAGGGCCAGTTCCCGCAGGGCGAGCAGGTTGCCCTTGCGGAAAAAGTGCCGCGAGGCGCGCTCGGCCTGGGGCCCCAGGTACACCTTGCCGTCCTTCAAGCGTTGCAGCAGATCATCCGGCGGCAGGTCCACGACGACCACTTCGTGGGCATTGTCGAACACGTGGTCCGGTACGGTTTCCCGCACGCGAATGCCAATGATCCCACTCACCAGATCGTTAAGGCTTTCCAGGTGCTGGACGTTGAGGGTGGTCCACACATCGATGCCGGCGCTGAGCAGTTCTTCCACGTCTTGCCAGCGTTTCGGGTGGCGCGAGCCGGGCACGTTGCTGTGGGCCAGTTCATCCACCAGCAGCACGGCGGGATGGCGTTGCAGGGCCGCGTCGAGGTCGAATTCGGTGAGGGTGAAATCGTGATGCAGGCGGTGGGCGCGGGGCAGTTGTTCGAGGCCGTTGAGCAGCTTGGCGGTTTCCTGGCGGCCGTGGGTTTCCACCACACCGGCGAGTACGTCGCGGCCCAGGCTGACTTCCCGTTGCGCCGCGTCAAGCATGGCGCAGGTCTTGCCCACCCCGGCGTTGGAGCCGAAGTAGATACGCAGTTTGCCGCGCAAGGCGGCCTGTTCTTCCTGCTGGACCCGGGCGAGAAGGGCGTCGGGGTCGGGGCGTTCTTCGTTTAATGCGGGCATGTCATTCCTGGTCAATGCGGTTCAATGGTGGGAGCGGGCTTGCTCGCGAAAGCGGTGTGTCAGTGACAGACGAGTTGGCTGACACTCCGTATTCGCGAGCAAGCCCGCTCCCACATTGGGTTTGCGGTGCTACACGAGACCCAGCCCGGTCAGTACCATGTCAATCAGCTTGATCCCGGCAAACGGCACCAGCACCCCGCCCAGGCCATAGATCAGCAGGTTGCGATTGAGCAATGCCGCCGCGCCAATCGCCCGGTAGGTCACTCCGCGCAGGGCCAAGGGAATCAGCGCCACGATGATCAACGCGTTGAAAATTACCGCACTGAGGATCGCCGAGTTGGGACTGCTCAGGTGCATCACGTTCAACGCACCGAGTTGCGGATAGGTCGCGACAAACGCCGCCGGGATGATCGCGAAATATTTCGCCACGTCATTCGCCACGCTGAAGGTGGTCAGTGCGCCACGGGTCATCAGCATCTGCTTGCCCACCTCGACCACTTCGATCAGCTTGGTCGGGTTGCTGTCGAGGTCGACCATGTTGCCGGCCTCTTTCGCTGCCTGGGTGCCGCTGTTCATCGCCACCGCCACGTCGGCCTGGGCCAGCGCCGGGGCGTCGTTGGTGCCGTCGCCGGTCATGGCCACAAGCTTGCCCTGGGCCTGGTAGTCGCGGATCAGTTGCAGTTTGTCTTCCGGGCGCGCCTCGGCGAGGAAGTCATCCACGCCGGCTTCCACCGCAATCGCGGCGGCGGTCAGGCGGTTGTCGCCGGTGATCATCACCGTCTTGATGCCCATGCGCCGCAGTTCTGCGAAGCGCTCTTTGATGCCGCCCTTGACCACGTCCTTGAGCTCCACCACGCCGAGTGCTTTGGCCCCGTCCGAGACCACCAGCGGAGTGCTGCCGCGTCGGGATACTTCGTCGACCTTGGCCTGCAATGCAGCCGGAAAGCTCCCGCCGAGTGCTTCGATATGACTGCGAATCGCATCCGCTGCACCCTTGCGAATACCGCGGCCTTCGGGCAGGTCGACGCCGCTCATGCGGGTCTGTGCGGTGAAGTGCACAAAGCTTGCGCCGAGGGCGTTGATGTCCCGCGCGCGGATGTCGAACTTCTGCTTGGCCAGCACCACGATGCTGCGGCCTTCCGGGGTTTCGTCGGCCAGGGACGCCAGTTGCGCCGCGTCGGCCAGTTCAGCTTCCTTGACCCCCGGTGCCGGCAGGAAACTGCTGGCCTGGCGATTGCCCAACGTGATGGTGCCGGTCTTGTCCAACAGCAACACGTCGATGTCACCCGCCGCCTCAACGGCGCGGCCGGAAGTGGCGATCACATTCGCCGACATCATGCGGCTCATGCCCGCCACGCCGATGGCCGAGAGCAGGCCGCCGATGGTGGTGGGAATCAGGCACACCAGCAACGCCACCAGCACCGTGGCGCTGATCACGCTGCCGCTGCCGCTCATGGCCACGGCGAAGATCGAGTACGGGCTCAGCGTGGCGATCACCAGCAGGAACAACAGGGTCAGGCCCACCAGCAAAATTGTCAGGGCGACTTCGTTGGGCGTTTTCTGACGCTTGGCGGATTCGACCATCGAGATCATGCGGTCGAGGAACGACTCGCCCGGGTTGACGCTGATGCGCACCACCAGCCAGTCCGACAGCACCCGCGTGCCGCCGGTGACCGAGGAAAAGTCGCCGCCGGCCTCGCGAATCACCGGTGCCGATTCGCCGGTGATTGCGCTTTCGTCCACCGAGGCCACGCCTTCGATCACCACGCCGTCCAGCGGCACCAGGTCGCCGGCTTCGATCAACACCACCTGGTCTTTGCGCAACAGCGTGGCTTCGGTCGGCAGCCACGCGGCGCCGTGTTTGGGTTGTTGCAGCAACTTGGCCAGGGTCTGGCGCTTCATCCCGCGCAGGCTGGCGGCCTGGGCACGGCTGCGGCCTTCGGCCAGGGCCTCGGCAAAGTTGGCGAACAGCACGGTAAACCACAGCCACAAACAGATGCTGAGGATAAAGCCGCTGGGCGCTTCACCCTGGCCACCCAAGGACTGGAACCACAGCAGCGTGGTGAGGAGGCTGCCCAGGTACACGACGAACATCACCGGGTTTTTCCACTGCGCCTGGGGCAGCAGTTTCTTGAACGCATCCCCGCAGGCGGTGAGCACGATGGCGCGATCAAACAGAGGTAAACGAGCATTCTTGATCATGGGGGAATCTCTTACTCACTGGCCGCAATGGGGGGCTGGCGCAGAGGCAGACGGGCGTCCAGCGCGAGGTTGAGTTGCAGCACATTGACTCGTGGTTCGCCGAGCAAACCCAGGGTGCGGGCAGCGGTGTTTTCGTTCACCAGTTGCAGCAGTTCGGCTTCGGGGATCTGTCGCAGGCGGGCGACCCGGGCCAGCTGGATGCGTGCGTTGGCCACGGAGATATGCGGGTCCAGGCCGGAGGCGGAAGCGGTGACCGCATCCACCGGCACATGGGCCTCGGCGGCGAGGCCGTTGTCCTGGCGGTAGGCTTTAACCCGGGCTGCGACCTGGTCCACCAGTTTCTGGCTGGTAGGGCCCAGGTTGCTGGCGCCGCTGGAACCGGCGTTGTACGGCTGGGAGACACTTTTGCTCGGGTCTTGCGGGTCGGTACCGAGGGTCATGCTCGGGCGGCCGTGGAAGTAGCCGGGCCTGGTAAAGTCCTGGCCGATCAACGTCGAGCCGATCACCAATCCGTCGCGTTCAATCAGCGAGCCCTGGGCCTGGAACGGGAACAGCAACTGCGCGGCAAAGGTGGTGAAGACCGGGTAGGCGAGGCCGGTCAGCGCCATGAAAAACACTGCCGAAACCAGCACCGGGCGCAACAGCCCTTTGAATATCGATTGAGTCGTCATCAACGTGTCCTTAGTTGTACGTCTGGCCGGACAGCAACTGCAGTTGCTCCACCAGCGGGCCGAGCGCGAGCGCCGGCAGGAAAGTCAGGCCGCCCACCACCAGCACCACAAACACCACCAGCACCATGAACAGCGGGGTTGCGGTGGGGATGGTGCCGGCGCCGGCAGGCACGGTCTTTTTCATCGCCAGGGAACCGGCCACGGCGAGCATCGGCAGCATGGTGAAGAAGCGCCCGACCAGCATCGCCAGGCCAATGGTGGTGTTGAAGAACGGCGTGTTGGCGTTCAGCCCGGCGAACGCCGAACCGTTGTTGGCGGTGCCCGAGGTGTAGGCGTAGAGCACCTCGCTGAAACCGTGGGGGCCGAGGTTATTCAGGCTGGCCATGGTGTCGGGCCACAGGGCGGCGAGGGCGGTGAAACCGAGGATGCTGATGGGGTGCGCGAGCACCGAGAGCATCACCAGTTTTATCTCCCGAGCCTCGATCTTCTTGCCGAGGAATTCCGGGCTGCGGCCGATCATCATGCCCACCAGGAACACCGTCAGCAGCGCGTACTGGATCAGGTTGATAAAGCCCACACCGTCGCCGCCGAACACGCAGTTGAGCATCATCTGCGCCAGGGGCACGAAGCCGCCCATGGGGGTCAATGAGTCATGCATCGCGTTGACCGAACCGGTGGTGGCCGCGGTGGTGGTGGCGATAAACAGGCTGCTGTCGGCGATGCCGAAACGCAGCTCCTTGCCTTCCATATTGCCGCCGCTTTGCTCGATGGACAGCGTCTGGTTGGCACCGGCCTGGGTCAGCAGCGGGTTGCCGTTTTGCTCGGCGCCGTACACCAGCGCGAGAAAGCCTAAGAACATCACCAGGAAGGTGCCGAAAAACACCCAGCCCTGACGGCGTTGGAGCAGCATGCTGCCGAAGGTGTAGGTCAGCGCCGACGGGATCAGCAACATGCTGAGGATGTGCAGGGCGTTGGTCAGCGGGGTCGGGTTTTCGAACGGGTGCGCGGCGTTCATGCTGAAGAAGCCGCCGCCGTTGGTGCCGATATGCTTGATCGATTCAAAGCTCGCCACGGCGCCGACAATCAGTTGTTGCTGCGCGCCTTCCAGGGTGGTGGCCAGGGCTTGGGAGGAAAAGGTCTGCGGCATGCCTTGCCACACATACACCAGGGCCATGCCCACGCACAGCGGCAGCATCACGCGGTACAGGGTGCGAGTGAAGTCGACCCAGAAGTTGCCGATATCCGCCGAGCTTGAGCGACTCAGGCCACGGATAAAACCGGCTGCGGCGACCACGCCCGAGGTGGCGCCGACGAACATCAGGAAGGTGATTACTGCCATCTGGCTGAAGTTCGACAGGCTGGTTTCGCCCGAGTACGCCTGCCAGTTGGTGTTGGTGATAAAGGAAGCGGCGGTATTGAACGCCAGGTCCGGGGTTTGTGCGGCCAGCCCGAGTGGGTTGATCGGCATGACGGCCTGTAACCGCAGGATGAGATAGCCGAGCAGCATCATCGCGGCGTTCGACAGCAACAGGGCCGAACCGTAGCGGGCCCAGCTCATGGTTTCCAGCGGGTCGATGCCCAGCAGGCGATAGGTATAACGTTCCGGCAGGGCGTGGCGGGTTCCGGTAAACACCCGGGTCAGCCACTTGCCCATCAGCACGGCGAGCCCGGTCATCAACCCCAGGACCAGCGCAAATTCCAGCAAAGTGCTTAGCATGTCGAGGCTCCGTTCAAATCTTGCCCATGGCGACAATGGCCATGGTTGTCGCGGCGAAAAACACCAGGGAGAGGCCTACAAAAATCATGTCGTACATGGTGGGGCTCCCTAGAACTTTTCGGCGCGAATGAGGGCGTAGCCCAGATAAGCGAACAGCCCGACGGCGCATAGGCCGCTGGCGATATAGATGAACTTGAGTGTGAGCACGGTGGAACTCCCCTGATTAATAAGCCGCGATTGCGGACGCGGGGAGGTTAAGAGGTTGGGTATCAAGTTCGGGCACTGATTGCGGGTTTGGGTATTAAGACGGTGTATAGAGGACGGTGGGGTGGGCGAACGGAAAAAAGGGATAACCCGGGGGCGGGGTATCCCTTGAAGCACTGGGGTTTTGCTGCTTTTGATGATCAGCTTATTTGGCTTTCTTTTTCTTTGATTCGCGGGTGGCGAGTTGTTCGAAGCAAAACGCGGCGGCGCCGAACAGGGCGATCATTGAGAGGACGATCATGCCTAACGTTGAACTTTCCACGATGACTTCCTGCGGGGGTTATTGGGGTGGAGGTCACAGTAGTGGAGGGGGGATTAGTTGCTCAATAGAGACGACTTAAACGTTACGGCTGGGGTTGAATCTATACGGAATCTTTACGTGGCTGTTGTGTGTATATCCGTTTTTTAGGTAACGGCTACTTATGGTT